>NZ_JAMYRY010000014.1:0-147757 GCF_040321655.1 Mesorhizobium sp. M0306
CTACCGCTCGGCGCCTGGAGCGTCGCTTGCGCACGGCCAGTCCTTCTTCGCGGTATAGCCGGTAGATGCGGTTGATACCCGATGCCTCGCCTTCGCGCCAGAATGAACAGCCGCCGATAGCCGAAGCGCCGGCGCTCGTTGGCCAGGTCGCGTAGCCGGCCGCGCAGTGCCGCCTCTGGCGCTCGGCGAGACTGGTAGCGGATCATCTTACGATCGGCGTCGACGAAGGAACAGGCCCGACGCTCCGACAGGCCCATCGTGGCCTGCAGATGCGCGACGGCTTCGCGCTTGGCGGCGGGCCCTACCATTTTTTTGACAGAAGCTCGCGCAGTGCCGAGGCTTCCAGCATCTGGTCGGCGAGCAGCTTCTTCAGCTTCGCGTTCTCGTCTTCCAAGGCCTTCAGCCGTTTGGCATCGGAGACGTCCATCCCGCCATACTTCGCCTTCCAGTTATACAGCGTCGCCTCGGAGATCCCATGCTTGCGCGCCAGGTCGCCCGCCTTCGCCCCCGCTTCGTGCTCACGCAGAACCGCGATGATCTGCTCTTCCGTAAACCGCTTTCTCTTCATCAGTCCTCCTTCAATCGAGGCCGGACTCTAATCTCAGATGGAGGAAAAACTCAGTGGCAGGTCATGACCCATCAACCATCGTCATGACTCCCAATTTCGAGTTCGTGGGACTCGATTTCGATTTGTTGTCAGGCCGCTTGCCCACAGTAGCAAAAGAACGCCTCGTCAATAAAAAGGGCGTACAAAGCGCAGTCGATGAAATGTCCATTGGTCTAAGGAGGATTCATTTCGTCGACGTAGCCAGTTCGTGACCTCGAGACCGGTTAACCGGGTGCCGAAGGAGCGTCAGCATAGCGGCGCCACAGGCGAGACGCGGGACCGCCACCCCCGGCGAGAGGTGCCGTACCGCGACTGATCTGCAGTCGCGTGCCATAGATGGTGGGTTTCGGATTCCGATCTCCGGCGGATGAAGGCCTAACGCCGATCGATTTCAGAGCTGCCGCCGCAGGCCCGTTTTCCGATTTCTACGCCGAAGCGCGCCGCCGCGCTATGCCAGAGCCAAACCGCTTTTCTCACCTGCTCCTGCTGCCATTATCTCCTCTGTGTCATCACCGAGCCGAAAACGGAGATGGGAACCGCGGATGAATTGTGCTCTGCCACGGGTCAGCACGGTTCCTGAGTCTGTGACGTTAGAGCGAATTGACCGCGCTCTGGATACACTGGCGCTTGCTATTCACAAGGCTGGCAAAAAAGGACAAGCGTATCTCCCAATTTACGAGCGTCTTGAAAGCGAAAGGAAGAAACTGATGGCAGAGACGGGCGCAATGCTGCGGGTCCAGGAACGGCTCAAACGATCTCGGGATCGAAAGGCAAAGCAATTTTTTTGAGCTCGTCGCGTCGCCATTGCAGTGATCCGCCCGAACCATACTCTACCCGCTCGATCGTATGGCCCATTAAGATTTTGCGAAGCTCACTGTCGAGGCCTGCCTCTTTCATACGATCCTCGAAACTGTGCCGAAGCGAGTAAATCTTGTGCTTCAGAGTCGGGAACAGTTTGTGGGTTTTGAAATACTTATTCAGGTTTGCTGAAAGTGCCTCTTCACGATTGCGGTAGCGCGGAAATCCCTGTGGACTTCTCTTAAAAACTTCCAAGGCGACGCCTACCAGCGGCACATCTCGCACGGACCATTCGGTCTTGATTTCGCGCGGATCATCGGCGTCCTCCCGTGGGGTGATGCGAATGTAGGGAACCGGTGTGTCAAGGAAGATCACGGTCTCGTCGAGATTGCATATCTCGCTTGGCCGTGCGCCTGTCTCGATCAGCGCCAAAACGCATCGGCGCGCTTGAGCATCCAGGGATGCTAAAGCGCCTGGCCTCATGATCTGATCGGATATCCATTTGGGTTCGAATGACGGGCGTTTACGACGGCGCTTGCCACCCTCCGAAAAGCGGAGGTCATCAAATGGGGTGCCTTTTTGTTCCTCGCCCAGATGAGCGAAATAGCGCCTGTAGAGGTCGCGCATGTTGCCGAGATCTCGATTGCCGGCCGAGGCGGAATGTGTTGCGGGTCCGACATCAGGCGACGGCGCAACGCGCTTGAGCCAAAATCGGTAGAAAGCCAGTCCATCCTCGCGCGTGATTTCACCGATGGGCTTGTCGCCGACCAGGGCGACAAAATTGCTGACGGCCCTCTGCTTTACTTTCCTCCACATTCGGCGCTGAGACTGGCTCTTGCCTGCAATTTCATGTGCCATGATCTCATCGGCATAGAGATCAAAAGCGTCTGAGATTTTGACCGGCGGCACCGGCACACCGCCAAGGAGAGCGTCGGCCACGGCGGGGGCCGCTTGAACGCGCTCCAGCGCTTCGACACGCTTCAAGATCGCATCAACATTCTGAAAGCCTGCCACTTGTCCGTTTGAAAGATAGGAGACCCCCATGGCTTCAGCTCGGCGGACGGCGTCGCGATACTGATCAAGTGCTGATCTTGTCTCGCCGCCGCAAAGAAGCACGGCCCACAGGGTCTTATCCGCGTCTTCAAGCCTGTCGCGCATTGCACGTGCCAGGCGACGCTCGTCCGTTCCCAAAGACTTGCGAATGAAGCTGCCTCGATCGTCGATGCCGGCCAGCTTGGCAGGCACTCGCCGATGGTAATAGAAAATCCCGTCGCGCCGGATGAGGTAGCGATCCGGGTCCCTGGCGGGCTCTGCGACGGCCTCTTTTCGCATGGGCCAATCTCGCGATGTATCTCAGTTTGTATCGCAGACTGTATCGCATTACGGCCAGAATTCCAAGTTCCCCCGAAAGAGGGGATTTGTCGGAATGATATTTCAACGAGTTAGGAGAGCCAGTTCACTAATTTGATGGTGCGGTCGAGAAGACTCGAACTTCCACGGGTTGCCCCACAGCGACCTCAACGCTGCGCGTCTACCAATTCCGCCACGACCGCACGTGGTAGGAGCCGGAACCAACCGGCCCGCGGCGTGTAGCAAATCGTTTCCAGTGAAACAAGTGCGCGGCCAGCAATAATCGGCCGGACATCGGCATAACTCTTCAAGGGGCCGAGCGTGCCCGGAACTGGACGTTTGTACCGATTGCCGCCATATGGGTGGCGAGACGAGATATCATGACAGAACGCAGCCAGATCGCCACGTCGTTCCTGCCCTTGCCCGGCTCGGCGCCGGTCGAATGGCGCATCGAGCCCGGACTCACCGCCTATCCCGATGCGCTCGCCGTGATGGAGGCGCGCGCCGAGGCAATCCGCAGCGGCGCCGCCGGCGAGATGGTCTGGCTGGTCGAGCACCCGCCGCTCTACACCGCCGGCACCAGCGCCCGCATCGAGGACCTGATCGAGCCGGACCGTTTCCCGGTCTTTGCCGCCGGGCGCGGCGGCGAATACACCTATCATGGGCCTGGCCAGCGCGTCGCCTATGTGATGCTCGACCTGAAGCGGCGGCGCGAGGATGTCCGCGCTTTCGTCGCGGCACTCGAACAATGGATCATCGGCACGCTGGCTGCCTTCAATGTGCGCGGCGAACGCCGCGAGGACCGCGTCGGCGTCTGGGTGGTGCGGCCGGACCGCCCCGCTTTGCCCGACGGCTCGGCGGCCGAGGACAAGATCGCCGCCATCGGTATCAGGCTGAGGCGCTGGGTGAGCTTTCACGGCATCGCCATCAATGTCGAGCCGGACCTCAGCCATTTCAGCGGCATCGTGCCGTGCGGCGTCCAGGATCACGGCGTCACCAGCCTCGTCGATCTCGGCCTTCCCGTGACCATGGCCGACCTCGACCTGGCGCTGAAATCCGCTTTCGAGGACGTGTTCGGGCCTGCCGCGGTGTCGCCTGTCGAAGTGTCCCGCAGGGCCGGCTGAAACACTCGTCGAACGCCTGCGCCAAGGTGCGAAGGCGGCCCTCGCTCATCAGCGTCGAGCCACTTTTTCGGCGGCCCCTCACATCGCGCCGATCCAGATTGCCATGGAAATGAGGAACGTGCTCATGCACACCAGCGAGACGACATCCTGAACAAGATCGGTCATAACTCTCTCCTGTTGTTAGTATGTTCGTATTTTGTTCTAATTTTGTTCGAATGTCAACGACCGCGGTCCGGCATCACCGAAATCGCCCGCGGTCAATTTCGGCAGGGTTAAGAAAGGGTTGAGAGGGAGATTGCCGATCCGTTCGGGCCGAACGCGCGCACGGAATATAGCGGGAGGGCTTCTGCCAGATCACAGGCCGGCATCACCTGAATATCGACACACCCTAAAGCGGCACGACCTTGCCGTCGGCCAGCGTCACGCGGCGGTCCATGCGCGAGGCGAGCTCGTGATTGTGGGTGGCGATGAGCGCCGCCAGGCCCGATTGCCGGACCAGCGCTGCCAGCGCCTCGAACACATAGGAAGCGGTCACCGGGTCGAGATTGCCGGTCGGCTCGTCGGCCAAAAGCACCAGCGGCGCATTGGCGACGGCACGCGCAATGGCGACGCGCTGCTGCTCGCCGCCGGAGAGCTCGGAAGGGCGATGCTGCGCCCGCTTGCCGATCTGCATATAGTCGAGCAATTGCGCCGCTCGCTCGGCCGCCTCCTTGCGCGGCAGCCCTTTTATCAGCTGCGGCATCATGATGTTTTCCAACGCCGAGAATTCCGGCAGCAAATGATGGAACTGATAGACGAAGCCGACGTCGTTGCGGCGGATCGCCGTGCGCTCGTCGTCGGAAAGCCGGCCGCAGGCGCGCCCCGCCAGGATCACGTCGCCGGCGTCCGGCCGCTCCAGCAGCCCGGCCGTATGGAGCAGCGTCGACTTGCCGGTGCCCGACGGCGCCACCAGCGCCACCATCTCACCACGCTTCAGCGAAAAATCGGCGCCGTTCAGGATGGTCAGCTTGCGCGGCCCCTGCACATAGTGCCGCTCGACGCTCTTCAGCTCGATAATGGCCTCGGCCATCATTCGTACCTCAGCGCTTCGACCGGATCGAGCCTGGCCGCGCGCCACGCCGGAAACAGGGTCGCCAGGAACGATAGCGCCAGCGCCATGAGAACGACCGAGATCGTCTCGCTGACATCCATCCGGGCGGGCAGTTGGCTGAGGAAATAGAGCTCGGGATTGAACAGCCTCTCGCCGGCCAGCCAGGAGAAGAACTGGCGGATTCGCTCGACGTTCAGGCAGATTACAACGCCGAGCAGCACGCCGGCGATGGTGCCGACAACGCCGATCGCCGCGCCCGTCATCAGGAAGATGCGCAGGATGGCGCCGCGCGTGGCGCCCATGGTGCGCAGGATGGCGATGTCGTGGCCCTTGTCCTTCACCAGCATGATCAGGCCCGAAATGATGTTGAGCGCCGCCACCAGCACGATCAGCGTCAGGATCATGAACATGACGTTGCGCTCGACCTGCAACGCATCGAAGAACGTCCTGTTGCGTTCTCGCCAGTCGACAAGGCTGATCGGCCGCTGCGCCGCCTCTTCGACCTTCGGCTTCAGCGCGTCGATATTGTCGGGATTGTCGGCGTAGATCTCGATCGTCTGCGCCCTGCCGTCCATGTTGAAATAAAGCTGCGCTTCCGAAAACGGCATGTAGACGATGGAGCTGTCATATTCCGACATGCCGACCTCGAAGATCGCGGTGACCGGATAGCCTTTCATGCGCGGCGTCGTGCCGAGCGGCGTGACGTCGCCCTCGGGCGAGATCAGCGTGATCGTATCGCCAAGCACAAGGCCGAGATTCTCGGCCATGCGGCTGCCGATGGCGACGCCCTCGCCGGTGTCGAAGCCGACGATCGAGCCCTCCTTGATGTTGTTGGCGACGATTGTGATCTTGCCGAGATCCTCGCCGCGTATGCCGCGCACCAGCGCGCCGGTGCCGCCCCCGACATTGCCTTGCGCCAGCACCTGTCCGTCGATCAGCGGAATGGCGTATTTGACGCCGGGCACGCCGTTGATGCGGCCGGCGACCTGCGCATAGTCCTCCAGCGGCATGTCGAGCGGCTGCACGATCAGGTGCCCGTTGACGCCGAGGATGCGCGTCAGCAGTTCGGCGCGAAAGCCGTTCATCACCGCCATGACGACGATCAGCGTGGCGACGCCCAGCATGATGCCGAGGAAGGAGATCGAGGCGATGACCGAGATCACCGTCTCCTTGCGGCGCGAGCGCAGATAGCGCCACGCCACCATGCGCTCAAAGCCGGAAAAGGGTCCTGCCGCCGAAGGTTTGGCTGCTGCCGCTTCGTTCATGCCGCGGCACCGAAACGCTTTTTCACGTCGCCGACCGGCAGCGTCTCGCGCTCGCCGGTCCTGCGGTTCTTGATCTCGACCTCGCCGGCGGCTACACCGCGCGGCCCGACGATCACCTGCCACGGAAGTCCGATCAGGTCGGCGGTAGCGAACTTGCCGCCCGGCCGCTGGTCGGTGTCATCGTAGAGCACCTCCTTGCCGGCGGCGGCAAAGGCGGCATGCAGCTCGCCGCAGACCCGGTCGCATTCGGCATCGCCAGCCTTCATGTTGATCAGGCCGATGTCGAACGGTGCCACCGCTTCCGGCCAGATGATGCCGTTATCGTCATGGCTGGCCTCGATGATCGCCGCGACCAGCCGCGACGGGCCGATGCCGTAGGAACCGCCAGAGACGAAATGATCCTTGCCGTCCGGCCCGGTCACCTTGGCGCCCATCGGCTTGGAATATTTGTCGCCGAAATGGAAGATATGGCCGACCTCGATGCCGCGCGCCGAGACCCGGTCGCCGGTCGGCACCTTCTCCCATGCCGCCTCGTCATGCATCTCGTCGGTGGCGGCATAGGGCGTCGTCCATGTCTTGACGATCTCGGCGATCTCGGCGTCATTCGAAAAGTCGGTATTCGCCCCCGGTACATCAAGCGAGAGATAGTCGCGATGGCAAAACACCTGGCTCTCGCCGGTGTCGGCCAGGATGATGAACTCATGGCTGAGGTCGCCGCCGATCGGCCCGGTGTCGGCGCGCATCGGGATCGCTTGCAGCCCCATGCGCGTAAACGTCCTGAGATAGGACACGAACATACGGTTATAGGCGGCCTTGGCGCCTTCATAATCGAGGTCGAAGGAATAGGCGTCCTTCATCAGGAACTCGCGCGAACGCATGACGCCGAAGCGCGGGCGCACCTCGTCGCGAAACTTCCACTGGATGTGATAGAGGTTGAGCGGCAGGTCCTTGTAGGACTTGACGTAGGAGCGGAAGATCTCGGTGACCATCTCCTCGTTGGTCGGCCCGTAGAGCATATCGCGGTCTTGCCGGTCCTTGATGCGCAGCATCTCCTTGCCATAGTCTTCATAGCGGCCGCTTTCGCGCCACAGCTCGGCCGATTGGATGGTCGGCATCAGGATTTCGAGCGCGCCGGCGCGATTCTGCTCCTCGCGAATGATCCGGCAGACCTTGTCCAGCACCCGCTTGCCGAGCGGCAGCCAGGAAAAGCTGCCCTGCCCCTGCTGGCGGATCATGCCGGCGCGCAGCATCAGCCGATGCGAGACGATTTCGGCCTCGCGCGGATTTTCTTTGAGAATGGGCAGGAAATAGCGCGACAAACGCATGAACTGGTCCGTGAGAGAGGATGGCGGCGCCGGAATCGGCGCAGCGCAGGCTTGCTTGCCCCGGCTTCATAGCCATTTCATGGCGGAATGGAAACCCGGCCCAGGCGCTGCACGGCGTTGCGATCGCCGCATGCGGCCGGCTGGTCGTTTCGCAAGCAACGCCTGCCGCACTATTGTGCACTGCAGCACGAGATTGCTTGTTTCCGAGCAAAATTCTTCGTGACATTTTCACCTGGCTTAGGCTAGTGTGCCCCCATAACCGAGAGGGTAGAGAAAAATCTGCCCTCCTACGCGGTCAAAGTCTTGGGAGGATGCGATCTAGGCGCGGTAACTCGCTGCCGCCGGACACCGGAAACAGATCGGACGCGTTTAAATTGCAAGGCCTCGCGCCTTGCATTTTTTTTGTGCAATCATTTGGTTAGCACGACAGATTACCAAACTACATGACGTTGTGTCAGCCCAAACCCGCCCCGGCCTTTACTTTGGGTTGACCTTGCTGGCGCAGCTTGATTTCAGGGCGTCGGCATAGGCCTTGGATAGCCGGACACAGTAGGTAGCCGGCTAATGCGCTGGGCTCTGGTTGAAATCCGGCACGATGTGCGGGATGTCGTCGATGCCGAGGCCAAGCCCTCTTGTGATGCCGTAGAAGATACCCATGAGGACCAGCGTGGCGATCGTCGTGCGCAGCGCCGCCCGCAGCATGTGCGGTCCGCGCGGCGCGCTCGGAACCGTGCCAAGCGTCACGTCCTGGTCCTCGTCCTGCGTCCGCATGCTGAACGGCAGGACGGCGAACAACACCACCCACCATGTGGCGAAGAACAGGGCGACAAACGAAACCCAGCTCATGCTTGCTCCAGTTCGACCAGCGTGCCGAAGAAATCCTTGGGGTGCAGAAACAATACCGGCTTGCCATGTGCGCCGGTCTTCGGATTGTCGTCGCCCAGCACGCGCGCGCCGCCGGCCTTGAGACGGTCGCGCGCCGCAACAATGTCGTCCACCTCATAGCAGACATGGTGCATGCCGCCGGACGGATTCTTCTCGAGGAATCCCGCAATCGGCGAGCCTTCGCCGAGCGGCTCCAGCAACTCTATCCTGGTGTTGCCGACATCGACGAACACCACCGTAACGCCATGCTCCGGCAGCGCTTGCGGCGCGGTCACGCGGGCGCCAAGCGTATCGCGATAGACCGCCGCAGCCGCGGCCAGATCCGGCACGGCAAGCGCGACATGGTTGAGGCGTCCGAGCATAGGGTGCTCCGAAAGTTAGGGGAGTAAGGGAGTAGGGCAGTAGGGGAATAGGGAAAAAGGCGATGCAGCCATCCACTTTCCCTACTCCCTTACTGCCCTACTCCCCTATTCCCTTGTTCGTCACCGCGTGACGAACACCGTCACCAGCGGCTTCTTGCCCCAGGCTTCGTTGGCCGCGCCGCGCACCGCGCGCCGCACCGCCTCCTGGACCAGGTCGAGGTCTTTTCGGCGCTGGCGGGGGATGGAGTCCACGGCGCCGATTGCCGCATCGATCATCAGGTCTTCCAGGCTCTCGCCGCCGCCGTCGGCCTCGGCGACGCCGATGGCGACGAGATCCGGATCGCCGGCAAGCTCGTATTTGTCGTCGAGCACGACGTTGACGGCGACATGTCCGGCAAAGGACAGCTTGCGGCGGTCGCGAATGCCCATCGCCTGGTCGGTGCCGACCAGCCTTCCGTCCTTGTAGATGCGGCCGAACGGCACCTGGTCGATGATGGCAGCGGCACCCGGATACAGCCTGAGCATGTCGCCGTCGCGCACCTGCGCGACCTGGCCGATGCCGGACGTCGACATCAACGAGCCCTGCGCCACCAGATGCGCCGCTTCGCCATGCACGGGAACGCCGATCTGCGGCCGCACCCATTCATACATCTTGCGCAATTCGCTGCGGCGTGGATGGCCGGAGACATGCACCAGCGCATCGCCGTCCTCGATGATCTTGATGCCGAGATCGATCAGGCGGTTCTTGATTTCGAGGATCGCCTTCTCGTTGCCGGGAATGGTGCGCGAGGAAAACACCACCGTGTCGCCGGCCGTCAGCGCCACCGACTTCATCTCGTCGCGCGACAGCTTGGCAAGTGCGGCAAGCGGCTCGCCCTGGCTGCCGGTGCAGATGATGACGAGGTTTTCACGCGGAATGAAGCCGTAATCCTCCTCGGCGATGAATTCCGGCAACCCGTCCATATAGCCGAGTTCATCAGCCACATCGATGACGCGCTTCATCGAGCGGCCAAGCACCAGGCACTGGCGGCCGGCATCCCGCGCTGCCCTGGCGATGGAGACGATGCGCCCGACATTGGAGGAGAAGCTGGTGACGGCGACACGGCCCTTGGCGTTCTGGATGACGCTCTTGAGGCCCTCGCCCACCGCCACTTCGGACGGCGATTCCCCTTCCCGCATCGCATTGGTGGAATCACAGATCAGCGCCAGCACGCCCTTGTCGCCATAGGCGCGGAAGCGTGCCTCGTCGGTCTTCGGCCCGACCGTCGGCGCCGGATCGATCTTCCAGTCGCCGGTATGGATGACGACGCCGGCCGGCGTCGTGATCGCCAGCGACATCGGTTCGGGAATGGAGTGCGCGACGGGGATGGCCTCGATCTCGAACGGGCCGACGGTGAATTTCTCGCCGGCCCGGTAGATCGTCACCGGGATCTTCGGCGCCCCTTGCTCGCCCTGCCGCTTGGCTTCCAGCAGGCCAGCGCTGAACGGCGTCATCCAGACCGGCGCCTTGAGCTTCGGCCAGATGTCGTGCAGCGCCCCGTAATGGTCCTCATGCGCATGGGTGATGACGATGCCGCGCAGATTGGCGACATTCTCCTCGATGAAACGCGTGTCGGGCAGTACCAGGTCGACGCCGGGCAGGGTTGCATCGGGAAAAGTGACGCCGACATCGACGATGATCCATTCGCGCGCATTGGCCGGCCCATAGCCGTAGAGGGCGAAGTTCATGCCGATCTCGCCGACACCGCCGAGCGGCACGAAGACAAGTTCGGCGTTTTCCGCTGTCGCCATGGTCTTTCCTTCCTTGCCGGTCAAAATTGCGGGCCGGTCAAATTCAAGCTGGTCAAATGCTGGCCAGGCAACGTATTGGCCGGTCAAACGCCGGCCGAGGCAACCGCGCCGAAATGCACGTCGCCGGCAGCGATCGTCAGAACCGAACCTTGATCGTCGCGGATCACGAAACGGCAGTCCTCGTCAATGGTCTCGAAGGTGCCGCGCACCACATTACCGTCAATTCTGACAGCAACCTGCCCGCCAAGCCCCGCCGCACGCGCCAGCCAGCGCCGCCTGACGGCGGCAAGCCCACGCCCTTCGTTCCACAGCCGCGCATTCTCGCTCCAGGCATCCGACAGCGCCAGGAACAGCGTCTCGGCGTCGCAAGCAGATCCCAGCGCGTTGAGCGACGTCGCTGGATAGGGCAAATCCCTGGGATAAGCCACCACATTGACGCCGATGCCGACAGCCACCGCCGAACGGTCGCCATCCAGCATCGCCGATTCCAGCAGGATGCCGGCGAGCTTGGCGCCCGAGGCAAGCACATCGTTCGGCCATTTCAGTTCGAAACGGTTCTTGCCTTGGCTCGCACCATCGAGGCCGATCGCGATCCTGCCCTTCGGCACGACGGCGTCGAGCGCGTCGGCCAGCGCCAGTCCGGCAACGAAGCCGAGCGTCGCGGCAAGTCGAAGCTCGGTGTTGGTGATCACCAGCAGCGTCGCGGCCAGATTGCCCTCGGGCGTCGCCCAGGCGCGGCCGCGGCGGCCCCGCCCAGCTTCCTGTTTTTTTGAAACGACCCACAATTTGCCGGGATCGCCTGCCCGCGCGTGCTCCAGCGCCAGCGCATTGGTTGAGCCGACCGTATCGTGCGCCTCGAGCCGGAACCCTTCCGAAGCCGCGGTTGGGGCCAGCCTGAACGTCATTCCGCTAAAAGAAGGTCTTGGCCGCGGCTGCCGCGTAGGTTCCGATCGGGCCGCCAATCAGCACGTAGAACAGCACGAAGGCGCCACAGACACCGAGCACGACGCGCAGTTCGGTCGCCATCGGCACGAAGCCGCCGACCGGTTCGTCGAACCACATGATCTTGATGATGCGCAGATAATAGTAGGCGCCCACCACAGAGGCCAGCACGCCGATGATCGCCAGCGCGTAGAGATTGGCGTTGATGGCGGCGAGGAACACGTACCATTTCCCCCAGAAGCCGGCGAGCGGCGGGATACCGGCCAGCGAGAACATCAGGATGGTGAGGATCGTCGCCATGATCGGATTGGTCGCCGACAGGCCGGCGAGATCGCTGATCTGCTCGACATTGCCCTCCTTGCGCCGCATGGCGAGGATGAAGGCGAAGGTGCCGAGCGTCATCACCAGATAGATCAGCATGTAGATGGCGACGCCGCGCACGCCGTCCTGGCTGTTGGCGGCAAGGCCGACCAGCGCATAACCCATATGGCCGATGGAGGAATAGGCCATCAGCCGCTTGATGTTGGTCTGACCGATGGCCGCGAAGGCGCCGAGCGCCATCGAGGCGATCGAAATGAAGACGATGATCTGCTGCCAGTCGGCGGCGATCGGCTTGAAGGCGCCCATGGTGACGCGCACCATCAGCGCCATCGCCGCCATTTTGGGTGCCGCCGCCAGAAAAGCCGTCACCGGCGTCGGCGCGCCTTCATAGACGTCGGGCGTCCACATATGGAACGGCACCGCCGAGATCTTGAAGGCAAGGCCGGCCAGCACGAAGACCAGGCCGAAGACGAGGCCAAGCTGGCGCTCGCCGCCGCTCAGCGCCGCGGCGATCTCCTGGAAGCCGGTATTGCCGGTGTAGCCGTAGACCAGCGAGATGCCGTAAAGCAGCATGCCCGACGACAGCGCGCCAAGAACGAAATACTTCAGCCCGGCCTCGGTCGAGCGCAGATTGTCGCGGTTGATCGCCGCCAGCACGTAGATCGCCAGCGACTGCAGCTCGAGGCCGAGATAGAGCCCGATCATGCCGTTGGCCGAGATCATCAGCATCATGCCGAGCGTGCAGAGCAGGATCAGCACCGGATATTCGAACTTGTCGAAATGCTCCGCCTGGGCAAAGCGGACCGACATGACCAGCGTCACCGCCGAGCCGATCAGCGCCAGCATCTTCATGAAGCGGGCGAACGGATCCTGGATGAAGGCCTCGCCGTAGGCGTTGCCCTGCCCCGGCGAAAAGATCAGCCAGGCGCCGGCGATCACCAGCACGGCGACGGCAAGGCCGCTCACCGTGACGGTGGTGTTGGCGCGAGAATAGGCGCCGAGCATCAACAGCGCCAAGGCGCCGATGGCGAGGATCAGCTCTGGCGTCGAGAGCGACAGGCTGGAGAGAAGGTCCGGCGTCATGGTTCGCAAAACCCCAGTCAGTTCGCCGCCGCGGTCTGCGCGGCGCCGATGGATGCAGTGACATTGGTGACGAGCGCCTTGACCGATTCGGCCGTCGCGTCGAAGATCGGCGCCGGATAGACGCCGAAGAAGATGACCAGCGCAACCAGCGGATAGATGATCACCTTCTCGCGCGTCGACAGGTCGAGCAGGCCTTTCAGGCTTTCCTTGGTCAGCGCACCGAAGATCACCTTGCGGTAGAGCCAGAGCGCATAGGCCGCCGAGAGGACGACGCCGGTGGCGGCGAAGAACGCCACCCAGGTGTTGACCCGGAACACGCCGAGCATGGTCAGGAACTCGCCGACGAAGCCGCTGGTGCCGGGCAGGCCGACATTGGCCATGGTGAAGATCATGAACACCGTTGCATATTTCGGCATGTTGTTGACCAATCCGCCATACGCGTCGATGTCACGCGTGTGCATGCGATCGTAGACGACGCCGACGCAGAGGAACAGCGCGCCGGAGACCAGGCCGTGCGACAGCATCTGGAAGATCGAACCCTGGACGCCTTCCTGGTTCATCGCGAAGATGCCCATGGTAACGAAGCCCATGTGAGCGACCGACGAATAGGCGATCAGCTTCTTCATGTCCTCCTGCATCAGCGCCACCAGCGAGGTGTAGATGATGGCGAAGACGGAGAGCGTGAAGATCAGCGGCGCGAACATTTCGGATGCGATCGGAAACATCGGCAGCGAAAAACGCAGGAAGCCGTACCCGCCCATCTTGAGCAGGATGGCGGCCAGGATCACCGAGCCGGCCGTCGGTGCCTCGACATGCGCGTCCGGCAGCCAGGTATGCACCGGCCACATCGGCATCTTCACCGCAAAGGACGCGAAGAAGGCGAGCCATAGCCAGGTCTGCATATTGGCCGGGAAATTATGCGTCAGCAGCGTCGGGATATCGGTGGTGCCGGACTGGAAGAACATCGCCATGATGGCGAGCAGCATCAGCACCGAGCCGGCCAGCGTATAGAGGAAGAACTTGAACGAGGCATAGACGCGCCGCTTGCCGCCCCAAACGCCGATGATGATGAACATCGGGATCAGGCCGGCTTCGAAGAAGACGTAGAACAAGACGATGTCGAGCGCGCAGAACACGCCGATCATCAGCGTCTCGAGCAGCAGGAAAGCGATCATATAGGCCTTGACGCGCTTCTCGATCGATTCCCACGAGGCGAGAATGCAGAGCGGCATCAGGAAGGTGGTCAGGATGACGAACAGCATGGAGATGCCGTCTACGCCCATATGGTAGGAGATGCCGGAATCCAGCCAGGCAAACTTCTCGACGAACTGGAAGCCAGGCTGCGAATTGTCGAAGCCGGTCCAGATAAACAACGAAATCACAAACGTGAACGCAGTCGTGAACAGCGCGATGGCGCGGATGTTGCGGCGCGCGTTCTCGCTGTCGTCGCGCACGAAAAGGATGAGCAGCACACCAACCAGCGGCAGGAAGGTGACCAGCGATAGGATCGGCCAGGCGGTCATCAGAGCATCATCCAGGTGACGAGTGCGGCAACGCCGATCAGCATGGCGAAGGCATAGTGGTAGAGATAGCCGGTCTGCAGCTTGACGACCCGGTTGGTGACATCGACGACGCGCGCCGAAATGCCGTCCGGCCCGAGCCCGTCGATGACGGTGCCGTCGCCGGTCTTCCACAGGAAGCTGCCGAGGCGCTTTGCCGGCCGCACGAACAGGAAGTCGTAGAGCTCGTCGAAATACCATTTGTTGAGCAGGAAGGCGTAGAGCAGGCGATGGTTGGCGGCGACGCTCCGAGGCATTTCCGGCGCGCGAATGTAGAACTGCCAGGCAATCGCAAAGCCGATCAGCATGGCGATGAACGGTGACAGCTCGACCCACAACGGCACTTCGTGGATTTCGTGCAGGATGTTGTTGTCCGGCAGCGTGAACAGCGACGCCTTCCAGAATTCGGCATAGCCCTCGCCGATGAAGGCGCCGTGGAAGATCACGCCGGCAAACAGCGCGCCCGCCGCCAGGATGAACAGCGGCACCAGCATGACCGGCGGCGATTCATGGACATGGTGCATGACCTCGTGGCTGGCCCGCGGCTCGCCGTGGAAGGTCATGAAGATCAGCCGCCAGGAGTAGAAGGAGGTGAAGCAGGCGGCAACGACCAGCAATATGAAGGCAAACGCGGCGACCGCATTGTGGCCGGCGAAGGCCGCTTCGATGATGGCGTCCTTGGAAAAGAAGCCAGCCGTGCCGATGATTGTTACCGGGATGCCGACACCGGTCAGCGCCAGCGTGCCGATCACCATCATCCAGTAAGTCGTCGGGATGAGCGTCCTGAGGCCGCCCATCTTGCGCATGTCCTGCTCGTCGGAAACGGCGTGGATGACCGAGCCCGAGCCGAGGAACAGCAGCGCCTTGAAGAAGGCGTGGGTGAACAGATGGAAAATCGCCGCGCCATAGGCGCCGACGCCGAGCGCCACGAACATGTAGCCGAGCTGCGAACAGGTCGAATAGGCGATGACGCGCTTGATGTCGTTCTGGACGAGACCGACTGTCGCCGCGAAGAAGGCGGTGAAGGCGCCGATGAAGGTGACCACCGTCAGTGCCGAATGCGACAGCTCGAACAGCGGCGACAGCCGCGCCAGCATGAACACGCCTGCCGTCACCATGGTCGCGGCATGGATCAGTGCCGAGACCGGCGTCGGGCCTTCCATGGCATCGGGCAGCCAAGTGTGCAGCGGCACCTGCGCCGACTTGCCCATGGCGCCCATGAACAGGAGCAGGCAGACGACCGTCATCGCAGCCTGCTTATCGAGTGCATAGCCGAGGAAGGTCAGCACGGCCGCACCTTGCGGCGCGCCTTCCGCCGGAATGAACGTCGCCGCATTGGCGAAGATGGTGCCGAGATTGACCGAGCCGAACAGCACGAACACGCCGAATATGCCGAGCGCAAAGCCGAAGTCGCCGACGCGATTGACGATGAACGCCTTGATCGCAGCCGCATTGGCCGACGGCTTCTTGTACCAGAAGCCGATCAGCAGATAGGAGGCAAGGCCGACGCCTTCCCAGCCGAAGAACATCTGCACCAGATTGTCGGCCGTCACCAGCATCAGCATGGCGAAGGTGAACAGCGACAGATAGGCGAAGAAGCGCGGCCGGTCCGGGTCGTGATGCATGTAGCCGATCGAGTAGATATGGACCAGCGCCGACACCGTATTGACGACGACCAGCATCACCACGGTCAGCGTATCGATCCGCAGCGCCCAAGACGCTTCGAGGCCGCCAGACTGGATCCAGCGCATCACCGGCACGGTGAATACCTCGCCGCCGCCGAAGCCGACCGAGAAGAAGGCGATCCACGACAGCACAGCCGCGATCACCAGGAAGCCGGAGGTGATGTATTCGGAAGCCTTGGCGCCGAGCGAGGTGCCGAACAGGCCGACGATCAGGAAGCCGAGCAGCGGAAGGAAGACGATGGCCTGATACATGGTGGTTCCGTCAACCCTTCATCATGTTCACGTCTTCGACCGCGATCGAGCCGCGGTTGCGGAAGAAGACGACGAGAATGGCAAGGCCGATCGCCGCTTCGGCCGCCGCGACCGTCAGCACGAACAGTGCAAACACCTGGCCGACAAGATCGCCGAGCGCCGCCGAGAAGGCGACGAAATTGATGTTGACCGCAAGCAGGATCAGCTCGATCGACATCAGGATGACGATGACGTTCCTGCGGTTCAAGAAGATGCCGAACACGCCGAGCGTGAACAGGATCGCCGATACGGTCAGGTAGTGCGCGATGCCGACGACCATCTCAGACTCCTTCGCCCGTCTTGACCTTGCGGATTTCCACTCCGGTTGCCGCCGTGCGGCCGACCTGGGCGGCGATCGACTGCCGCTTGACGCCCGGCTTGTGGCGCAGCGTCAGCACAATGGCGCCGATCATGGCGACCAGCAGCACCAGCCCCGCCACCTGGAAGTAGTAGAGGTAATCCGTATAGAGAATGTCGCCGAGCGCTGCCGTGTTCGAGCGCGCGGCCAGGTCCGGAATGGGTTTCGCAATCGTCGCCGCCAGTTTCGGCGCGAATGTATAGCCGCCGAGCACGACGATCAGCTCCGCCGCCAGGATCAGCCCGACCAGCGCGCCGATCGGTGCATATTGCAGGGCGCCTTCCTTCATTTCAGCGAAATCGACGTCGAGCATCATTACGACGAACAGGAACAGCACCATGACCGCGCCGACATAGACGACGAGCAGGATCATCGCCAGGAACTCGGCGCCGGTCAGCATGAACAGGCCGGCGGCGTTGAAGAAGGTCAGGATCAGGAACAGCACCGAATGCACGGGATTGCGCGCCGAAACGACCATGAACGCCGACGCCACCGCGACAAAGGCGAAGAGGTAGAAAAAGGCCGCCTCTAGTCCACTCAGCATGGGGTTCCCCCGGGTTCCTGTCCGAACAGGACGTTCGTCCTGTTTTTTGCCACCGCCTCCGGTCGGCAAGTTGCGTGTTCCTTAAACGAGGCCCCTCGCCCCGTCCATGCGTCAAATATCAGCGGTAAGGCGCATCCAGCGAGATGTTGCGCGCCAGCTCACGCTCCCAGCGGTCGCCATTGGCCAGAAGCCTGTCCTTGTCGTAATAAAGTTCCTCACGCGTCTCCGTCGCGAACTCGAAATTCGGCCCCTCGACGATGGCGTCGACCGGGCAGGCTTCCTGGCAGAAGCCGCAATAAATGCATTTCACCATGTCGATGTCGTAGCGCACGGTGCGCCGCGTGCCGTCATTGCGGCGCGGGCCGGCTTCGATGGTGATGGCCTGTGCCGGGCAGATCGCCTCGCACAATTTGCAGGCGATGCAGCGTTCCTCGCCGTTCGGATAACGGCGCAGCGCATGTTCGCCGCGGAAGCGCGGGCTGACCGGCCCCTTTTCATGCGGATAGTTGATCGTCTCCTTCGGCGCGAAGAACTGGCGCATCGACAGGAAGAAAGCGCTGACGAAATCCTGCAAAAGCAGCGACTTGGCGGCCTGGGAAAGAGCGGACATCAAAGGGCTCCCGAAAGTTTCATACCTTGAATCCATCCAACTATTGGCAGAAAGGCAAAACCGAAAAAGGCAACGCCTCTTAGGACACGTCGGTTTTTCAGTGGAAGTTCGGGGTTCAACCAGTAAGCGCGAAGTAGAAAGAACTCGACAGTCGCAAAAACAACGCCACCGATAGCTCCCCCAATTTCATATGTCATCACGCAAACCCCGTGATCTTGAGGAAAGCGGCGGTGGCGACCACCATGAACAGCGAGATCGGCAGGAAGACCTTCCAGCCGAGCCGCATCAGCTGATCGTAGCGGTAGCGCGGCACGAACGCCTTCACCATCGAGAACATGAAGAACACCAGGCAGACCTTGAGCACGAACCAGATCAGCCCCGGCACCCAGGTGAACGGCGCAAAATTGAAGGGCGGCAGCCAGCCGCCAAGGAACAGGATGGTGGCCAGCGCGCACATCAGGACCACGGCGACATATTCGCCGAGGAAGAACAACAGGAACGGCGTCGAGGAATATTCGACCATATGGCCGGCGACCAGTTCCGATTCGGCTTCCACGAGGTCGAAGGGCGGACGGTTGGTCTCCGCCAGCGCCGAGATGAAGAAGACGATGAACATCGGGAACAACGACAGCCAATGCCAGTCGAGGAAGGTGTTGGGCAGGCCGAGCCGCGTGCCCAACCCATCCTGCTGCGACAAAACGATGTCGGTCAGGTTGAGCGAGCCGACGCAAAGCAGCACGGTGACGATGACGAAGCCGATAGAGACTTCGTAGGACACCATCTGCGCCGCCGACCGCAGTGCGCCGAGGAACGGGTATTTCGAATTGGACGCCCAGCCGCCCATGATCACCCCATAGACCTCGAGCGAGGAGATGGCGAAGACATAGAGGATGCCGACATTGACGTTGGCGATCGCCCAGCCTTCATTGACCGGGATGACCGCCCAGGCAGAGATCGCCAGCACCGCCGACACCAAAGGCGCCAGCAGGAAAACGCCCTTGTTGGCGCCGGACGGGATCACCGGCTCCTTGAAGACGAATTTCAAAAGATCGGCGAAGGCCTGCAGCGTGCCCCACGGGCCGACGACGTTCGGTCCGCGGCGCAATTGCACCGCCGCCCAGATCTTGCGGTCGGCGTAAAGCACATAGGCGACGAAGATCAAAAGCACGACGATTAGCACGACCGACTTCAAAAGGATCAGCAGCGCCGGCAGCACGTAGAAGGAGAAGAAGGTGTCCATGTCTACTCCGCCGCCTGCCTGAAGCCGTTCTTTGCCAAAGCCGAGCACTCGGCCATCACCGCGGAAGCCCGCGCGATCGGGTTGGTCAGGTAGAAATCCTTGACCGGCGAGGTGAAGGTGCCCTTGTTCAGCCGCCCGCCGAGCTTCGCCACCCTGGCGATGTCGGCCGGGTGGCCGGCCGCAACATGGTCGATGCGGGCAAGATGCGGGTATTCCGCATAGAGTTTTGCGCGCAGCTGCGGCAGCGAATCGAACGGCAGCTTCTTGCCCAGCACATCCGACAGCGCCCTGAGAATCGCCCAATCCTCGCGCGCTTCGCCGGGCGCAAAGCCGGCCCGGTTGGTCTGCTGCACGCGGCCTTCGGTGTTGACGAAGGTGCCCGACTTCTCGGTATAGGCGGCGCCCGGCAGGATGACGTTGGCGCGATGCGCGCCCTTGTCGCCATGCGTGCCGATATAGACGACGAAAGCGCCGCCGGTCTTGGCCATGTCGATCTCGTCGGCACCGAGCAGGAACAGCACGTCGGTCTCGCCGAGCATGCCGGCGACATTCCTGCCGCCCTCGCCCGGCACGAAGCCGACATCGAGGCCGCCGACGCGTGCCGCGGCGGTGTGCAGCACGGCAAAGCCGTTCCAGTCGGCTCTTGCGGCGTTGACGGCGACGGCGAGCTTCGCCGCCTGGCCGAGCACGGCCGCGCCGTCCGGGCGCGCCAGCGCACCCTGGCCGACGATGATCAGCGGATGCGTCGCCTTCTTCAGCAGCTGGAAGAATTTGCCGTTGCCGTCGGCCAGATCCTTCAGCGATTCCGGCCCGGCGCCGAGCTGCTCGTAATCATAGCGCGTATCGCCGACATCGCCGATGACGCCGACCGGCAGATTGCCGGCCCGCCAGCGCTTGCGGATGCGGGCGTTGAGCAGGGACGCCTCGAAGCGCGGATTGGCGCCGATGATCAGCACCGCGTCGGCCTGCTCGATGCCTTCGATGGTCGGGTTGAAGACATAGCTCGCCCGGCCGAGCGACGGATCGAGTGCGGCACCGTCCTGGCGGCAGTCGGTGTTCTTCGAGCCGAGCGAAGCCATCAGAAGCTTCAGCGCGTAGATCTCCTCGACGGCAGCGAGATCGCCGGCAATGGCACCGATCTTTTCGGGTGCCGCATTCGACACCGCTTCCTTGATCGCGGCAAAAGCCTCCGCCCAGCTTGCCGGGGCCAGTCTGCCGTCCTTGCGCACATAGGGGCGGTCGAGGCGCTGCGTGCGCAGGCCGTCCCAGATGAAGCGGGTCTTGTCGGAAATCCATTCCTCGTTCACCGCCTCGTTGGTACGCGGCAGGATGCGCATCACTTCGCGGCCCCGGCTATCGACGCGGATCGCCGAGCCGACGGCGTCCATCACGTCGATGGATTCTGTCTTGGTCAGTTCCCAAGGCCGTGCCTGGAAGGCGTACGGTTTGGAGGTCAGCGCACCGACCGGGCAAAGGTCGATGACATTGCCCTGCAGCTCCGAAGTCATCGCGCTTTCGAGATAGGTGGTGATCTCGGCATCCTCGCCGCGGCCGATCAGGCCGAGCTCGGATATGCCGGCAATCTCGGTGGTAAAGCGGACGCAGCGCGTGCAATGGATGCAGCGGTTCATGATCGTCTTGACCAGCGGCCCGATATACTTGTCTTCGACCGCCCGCTTGTTCTCGTGGTAGCGCGAGGAATCGACGCCGAACGCCATCGCCTGGTCCTGCAGGTCGCACTCGCCGCCCTGGTCGCAGATCGGGCAATCCAGCGGATGGTTGATCAGCAGGAATTCCATCACGCCTTCCCTGGCCTTCTTGACCATCGGCGTGTTGGTGAAGATTTCCGGCGGCTCGCCGTTCGGGCCGGGGCGCAGGTCGCGCACGCCCATGGCGCAGGACGCTTGAGGCTTGGGCGGGCCGCCCTTCACCTCGATCAGGCACATGCGGCAATTGCCGGCGATCGACAACCGCTCGTGGAAGCAGAAGCGCGGCACTTCCGCGCCGGCGTCCTCGGCCGCCTGCAGCAGCGTGTAATGGTCGGGTACAGTGATCTCTTTCCCGTCGACCTTGAGCTTTGCCATTTCGCCTCAAACCCCTGCGGACGTTCCGCAATCTTTCCTTCCGGGCGCAGCCGAGACCGCGCACGCTATTGAATTCACTTTGTGGCCCCGGCCAACGCGGCCGCCTGACCGATCCAGCCGTCACGGCCGATCCGGCCCTTCAACGACAGGTAATCTTCGACCCAGGCGATCTCTTGCGGCGTCCACGCGGCGATCTGGGCGTATGTCCAGATGCCAAGGCCGTTCAGCACCTTTTCCAGTTTCGGCCCGATGCCCGATATCGCCTTGAGGTCGGCGGGCTCGGCTGGCCGGTCCATCGGCTTGGGCTGCTTGAAATCTTCCGGCATCAGCCCGGCCGACGCATCCGCTGCAACGGTGCTCGCATTCGCCAAGCTCCGCGCCGCAGTGCTCGTCGCAATGTCGGTCACATCGTTGGCGAAGGACTGCGCCTCGGCAATCAGGGTTTTGGTGGCTGCGCGCGCCTTTGTCGAGGAGCTTTTGCCAGTCGCAGAAACGCGTTCCGTCCGGGTCTCGAAATCCTCGGCAACCGGCTGCCAAAGCCGCTGCGAGGTCTCGGCCGCGCCTGAAAGCACGCCCATCCAGATACCAAAGGCGTGGTTGGCAAGGCCGATGCCGAGTGCGGTCATCGCCGCCGCGCCCGCGACAGGATGCGCCAGGAGATTGACGGCATTGGCCATCTCCTTCGGCATCATCCTGGTCAGATCATGGTTCATCTTCAACAACGGGTCCATATCGGGCGTAAAATCGTCGGGTGTCGAAAACAGCGACATAGGTGGTCTCCTGGTCGTTTCCGTCTGCCCCGTGCTCGTTTCCTCGTTTCGGACATTCGTCCGCATTTTGAATTCTTCTATTCCGCCGCAGCCAGCACCGGTTCGGCGCGGTGTGCGTTGCGCGAAAACTCGTCGATGCGCCGCTCCACCTCGCCGCGGAAATGCCGCATCAGGCCCTGGATCGGCCATGCCGCCGCATCGCCCAGCGCGCAGATCGTGTGGCCCTCGACCTGCTTGGTCACGTCGAGCAGCATGTCGATCTCGCGCTTCTGCGCCTCGCCGCGCACCAGCCGCTCCATTACCCGCCACATCCAGCCGGTGCCCTCACGGCATGGCGTGCACTGGCCGCAGCTTTCGTGCTTGTAGAAGTAGGACAGCCGCGCGATCGCCTTCACGATATCGGTGGATTTGTCCATGACGATGACAGCCGCCGTGCCGAGGCCCGATTTCAGGTCGCGCAGCGCATCGAAATCCATCGGCGCGTCGATGATCTGCTCGGCCGGCACCAGCGGCACCGAGGCGCCGCCCGGAATGACCGCCAGCAGATTGTCCCAGCCGCCGCGAATGCCGCCGCAATGCGTCTCGATCAGTTCGCGGAACGGGATCGACATCGCCTCTTCGACGGTGCACGGATTATTGACGTGGCCGGAGATGCAGAACAGCTTGGTGCCGACATTGTTGGGCCGGCCGAAGGACGAGAACCAGGCGGCACCGCGGCGCAGGATGGTCGGCGCGACAGCGATGGACTCGACATTGTTGACCGTCGTCGGGCAGCCATACAAGCCGACATTGGCCGGAAATGGCGGCTTCAGCCGTGGCTGGCCCTTCTTGCCCTCGAGGCTTTCGAGCAGCGCCGTTTCCTCGCCGCAGATATAGGCGCCGGCGCCGTGGTGCATGTAGATGTCGAAATCATAGCCGGAGGTGTTGTTCTTGCCGATCAGCTTGGCCGCATAGGCCTCGTCGATGGCGCGTTGCAGCGCCTCGCGCTCGCGGATGAACTCGCCGCGCACATAGATGTAGGCGGCGACCGCGCCCATGGCGAAGCCGGCAAGCAGGCAGCCTTCGACCAGCGTGTGCGGGTCATGGCGCAGTATGTCGCGGTCCTTGCAGGTGCCGGGTTCGGACTCGTCGGCATTGACGACGAGATAGCTCGGCCGGCCGTCGCTTTGCTTGGGCATGAACGACCATTTCAGCCCGGTCGGGAAGCCGGCGCCGCCGCGGCCGCGCAGGCCGCTCGCTTTCATCTCGTTGACGATCCACTCGCGCCCCTTGGCAACGATGCCGGGTGTGTTGTCCCAGGCGCCGCGCGCCATCGCGCCGGCCAGCGACTTGTCGAAGCGGCCGTAGATGTTGTTGAAGATGCGGTCCCTGTCCTGAAGCATTGCTCGTTCCTCAGACCGGTTTCTTGCCGGTCGGCCGGCTCTTGTTTCCGAGCGACGGTTTGGTCGCCTTGGCGGCAGTCTTCGCCGGTTTAACCTTGGCCTCCGGCGCTTTGAAAGCTGACGCCGGCTCGGCCTTGTTCTTGGGGCCTTTGCGCTGTTTCGAGACGTCCTCGACCTGCGGCTCGGCCTTGTTGGCATTGGCGGCCGAATGCAGCGGCGCTGCGACGCTCGCCGCCTTTTCCGCCGCGGGCGCGATTTTTGTCGCCGATGGCGATTTCAGCGCCGGGCTGGTCTCGACCGCGTCGGTCTTCGGCTTGCTGGCATTCGAGGGCGCAACCGGCGCCGGCGCGGCAGAAGCGGCTGGCGGGGCCGGCGCCGCGGGTGCTGCGGCGGCAGCCGCCGGCGCCGCTTCCTTGGCGGCCTTGGTCGCCGCCCTGGTTTCCCGGTCGCGGGTCGCCTTCAGGATCGCCTTTTCGCTCCTGAGCGTCGTCAGACCGCTGGCCGGCTCTGAGGTGACGCGGCCGTTTTGCGGCCCTGGCGTCACCGAAGCACCCTTGCCGGAGTCATAAAGGTCGATGATCTCGGCGAGCCGCTCCGGCGTCAAATCCTCGTAGGTGTCCTTGAATATCATTACCATCGGTGCGTTGACGCAGGCGCCGAGGCACTCGACCTCCTCCCACGACAGCGTGCCCTTGTCATTGGTGTGAAACTGGTCGTGATGGATCTTCGAGCGGCACACATCCATCAGCGCTTCCGAGCCGCGCAGCATGCAGGGCGTGGTGCCGCAGACCTGGATATGGGCGCGGGTGCCGACCGGATTGAGCTGGTACTGCGTATAGAAGGTCGCGACTTCCAGCCCGCGAATATAGGGCATGCCGAGCATGTCGGAGATCGTCTCGATTGCCGCCTTGGTCACCCAGCCTTCCTGCTCCTGCGCCAGCATCAGCAAGGGGATGATCGCGGACTGCTCGCGACCTTTCGGATATTTCTTAATCCACTGCTTCGCCGCTGCCGCATTCGCCCGGTTGAAGGCGAAGGAGGCTGGCTGGAGGCTGGCTTCTGCGAGACGGCGGACTGACATGGAGTTTCGCTTCTTCGGTTTCTACTGGCTAGAGCTATAGGCGCGATAGCAATCCTCGGATTGCCCAAAGACACATACAAACTCTTCATTCCCACGCTTTAGCCGGACGTACTCGTCGTAACGGTCATTCCACCAAGTTACGCGTCCACAGTCGCGGGGCCGTGCCAAGCTCGGTACCTCTGCGACAAAAGTCCTCTCACTTTTGCTACAGGGTTGGCCTCGCGGCGCACCGAGTACAAAAATTCCAGAATCCAGAAGCACATCGCCACCGAATTCGCGCACCGTGAGCAGATCGCCTTCCGCTACCAGCTTGAACCCGTCCTTAAGAAGATCCTTCGAGGATAGCCCATCACCGGATCCGGCAAGGGATGCTTCAGCGGAAGCCGCAAGGCAAGCCGCCGCTAGAAACGATTTGGATGTCCGGGCCCGTGCCATCGTCACCGATCAACCTCCCCGAAGACAATGTCGAGGGAGCCGAGAACGGCGGTGACGTCGGCCAACATGTGGCCGCGGCACAAAAAGTCCATGGCTTGCAGATGCGCGAAGCCGGGCGCGCGCAGCTTGCAGCGATAGGGCTTGTTGGTGCCGTCGGAGACGAGATAGACGCCGAACTCACCCTTCGGCGCCTCGACGGCTGCATAGACCTCGCCGGCCGGCACGCGATAACCTTCGGTGTAGAGCTTGAAGTGATGGATCAGCGCTTCCATCGAGCGCTTCATCGCCGCGCGCTTCGGCGGCACCACCTTGCCGTCGAGATTAGACACCGGCCCGCTGCCCTCCTTGCCGAGCAACAGGTCGACGCACTGGCGCATGATTTTCGCCGACTGCCGCATCTCTTCCATGCGCACCAGATAACGGTCGAAACAGTCGCCGTTCTTGCCGATCGGAATGTCGAAGTCCAGCTCGGCATAGCATTCGTAGGGCTGCGATTTGCGCAGATCCCACGGCGCGCCCGAGCCGCGCACCATGACGCCGGAAAAACCCCAGGCCCAGGCGTCCGCCAGGGAGACGGTGGCAATGTCGACATTGCGCTGCTTGAAGATGCGGTTGCCGGTCAAAAGCGCGTCGAGATCGTCGACCGACTTCAGGAACGGATCGATCCACTTGCCGATGTCCTCGATCAGCTTCTGCGGCAGGTCCTGGTGGACGCCGCCCGGCCTGAAATAGGCGGCGTGCATGCGCGAGCCAGAGGCGCGCTCGTAGAACACCATCAGCTTTTCGCGCTCGACAAAGCCCCACAGCGGCGGCGTCAGCGCGCCGACATCCATCGCCTGCGTCGTCACATTGAGGATGTGCGACATGATGCGGCCGATCTCGGAGTAGAGAACTCGAATAAGCTGCCCGCGCTTCGGCACCTCGATACCGAGCAGCCGCTCCGCGGCAAGCGCGAAGGCATGCTCCTGGTTCATCGGCGCGCAATAGTCGAGCCGGTCGAGATAGGGCACGGCCTGCAGATAGGTCTTGTGCTCGATCAGCTTTTCCGTGCCGCGATGCAAAAGCCCGATATGCGGATCGACGCGATCGACGACTTCTCCGTCGAGCTCCAGCACGAGGCGCAAAACGCCATGCGCCGCAGGATGTTGCGGGCCGAAATTGATATTGAAGTTGCGGACGGAGGTTTCAGCCATTCACTGTTTTGCCTTCTCGTCCCCCGGCAGAACATAATCCGTGCCTTCCCATGGGGACAGAAAATCGAAATTGCGGAATTCCTGCTTCAATTCCACCGGCTCGTAGATGACGCGCTTGGCCTCGTCGTCGTAGCGCACCTCGACGAAGCCGGTCAGCGGAAAGTCCTTGCGCAGCGGATGACCCTCGAAGCCGTAATCGGTCAGGATCCGCCGCAGATCGGGATGGCCCGAAAACAGCACGCCGTAGAGATCATAGGTCTCGCGCTCGAACCAGTCGGCGCCGGGATATATGCCGGTGATCGACGGCACCAGCGTCTCTTCGTCGGCCTGGACCTTGATGCGGACACGGATATTCTGCCTCGGCGACAGCAAATGATAGACGACATCGAAGCGCTTTGCCCGCGACGGATAATCGGCGCCGCAGACGTCGATGATCGAGATGAACTGGCATTTCGGGTCGTCGCGCAGGAAGGTCACCACCTCGATCAGGTCGCGCGGCTCGACCGAGATAGTGAGTTCGCCATAGGCGAGCACCGCCTCGCCGATCCGGCCGGTCAGCTTCTCGCCGAGATAGGTCGAGAGATCGTTCAACGCCTGGCTCATGCCGCTCACCGTTCGATCGTGCCGGTGCGGCGGATCTTCTTCTGCAGCAGAAGGATGCCGTAGAGCAGCGCTTCGGCGCTCGGCGGACAGCCGGGCACGTAGATGTCGACCGGCACGATGCGGTCGCAGCCGCGCACCACCGAATAGGAATAATGATAATAGCCGCCGCCATTGGCACAGGAGCCCATCGAGATGACGTAGCGTGGCTCGGGCATCTGGTCGTAGACCTTGCGCAGCGCCGGCGCCATCTTGTTGGTCAGCGTGCCGGCGACGATCATGATGTCGGACTGGCGCGGAGACGCGCGCGGCGCGACACCGAACCTCTCCGAGTCATAGCGCGGCATCGAGGTGTGGATCATCTCGACCGCGCAGCAGGCGAGACCGAAGGTCATGAACATCAGCGAGCCGCTGCGCGCCCAGGTGATCAGCGCCTCGGTCGAGGTGACGAGAAAGCCCTTGTCGGCCAGCTCGTTGTTGATCTCCAGGAAGAACGGATCATCCTCCCCCACCGGCCTGCCGGTGTTGGGGTCGATGAGACCTTTGGGCTTCGGCGCGACGAGCGTGCCGGAATTGTCGCTCAATCCCATTCCAGCGCCCCTTTCTTCCATTCATAGGCAAAGCCGATGGTCAGCACCGCCAAAAACACCATCATCGACCAGAAACCGAGCATGCCGATCTTGCTGAACGACACCGCCCAAGGAAATAGGAAGGCCACCTCCAGGTCGAAGATGATGAACAGGATCGACACCAGGTAGAAGCGGATATCGAACTTCATGCGGGCGTCGTCGAACGAGTTGAAGCCGCACTCATAGGCCGAAAGCTTTTCCGGATCGGGGTTGCGATAGGCCACCAGGAACGGTGCGGCGAGCAGCGCCAGCCCGACGATCAGCGCCACGCCGATGAACAGGACGATGGGCAGGTACGAACCTAAAAGTGCGTTCATGCTGCAGTTTCCGTTGGCGGCCAATCCACTCTGATTACAGCACCGGACCCACTTGCGGAAGCGTGACAGTTTAACCACTGAACCGTTTTAAGGAGGCTCTATGCTGCAACGCGGCGAGGGTTAGCGCAGCGCTTTCGGCGAAGCAAGTCAAACCTTGTTCAAATCGCGGTGCTGGACGGCATATCCGGGAAAACTGGTCCGATCTGCTCCTGTTTGATTTCCTTCACCTTTTACTCCACTTTTCTCTCCTGACATGGATGCCGCCAAAACCCTGCTAGCATGGCGCGGAATCGCAGGTTCTCTGCTCTGTCCAACATCATCAGGATACCGCCTTGATGAAGGAAAAAATCTCACTTCGCATGGCCCGCCGCATCGCGCTGGCGGCACAGGGATTCAATGACCCCCGACCCGCCGGTACGCCCGACCGCAGGCATCTGGCCCGCGTGCTTGCCCGTACCGGACTGCTGCAGATCGATTCTGTCAGCGCCGTGGTGCGCGCCCACTATATGCCGCTCTATTCGCGGCTTGGCCCCTACAAGCTGGCGCTGCTCGACGACTCCGCCATAACGCGGAAGCGCATGGTCTTCGAATATTGGGCGCACGAAGCCTCCTTCCTGCCGGTCGAGACCTATCCGCTGATGCGCTGGCGCATGCAGCGGGCCGAGCGCGGCGAGGAAATGTACAGCGGACTGGCCAAATGGGGCCGCGAGCACGCCGCCTATATCGAAGACATCTATCGCGAGGTCGCCGAACGAGGCCCGATCGCGGCGTCGGCTTTCGAAGGCCAGAAGGGCTCGGGTGGCTGGTGGGGCTGGAGCCATGCCAAGCATGCCTTCGAATGGCTGTTCTGGGCCGGCCGCATCACCACCGCGCACCGCCGCGGCTTCGAGCGGTTCTACGACCTGCCGGAGCGCGTGCTGCCGCCAACAATACTAAGCCTGCCAGCGCCCGCTCCCGAGGACGCTCACCGCGAATTGCTGCGTATCTCCGCCCGCGCCCATGGCGTCGCGACGGCAGGCGACCTGCGCGACTATTTCCGCCTCTCGCCCGCCGATATCAAGGGCCGCATCGAGGAGCTGGTCGAGGCTGGCGAGCTGTTGCCGGTGAGCGTCGAAGGCTGGAGCAAAACAGCCTATCTCCACAAGGACGCCCGTTTGCCGCACAGGATCGAGGCGCGCGCCTTGCTTGCGCCGTTCGATCCCGTCGTCTTCGAGCGGTCGCGCACCGAGCGGTTGTTCGACTTCCACTACCGCATCGAGATCTACACGCCGGCCGAAAAGCGCCGGTATGGCTATTATGTGCTGCCGTTCCTGCTCGGCGACAGCATCGTCGGGCGCGTCGACCTCAGGGCCGACCGTCCGGCCGGCGTATTGCGCGTCCATGCCGCATATGCGGAGCCCGGCGCCCCGCCACAAACCGCTGCCGAACTCTTCGAGGAATTGAAGCTGATGCAGGGTTGGCTCGGGCTTGAGCGCATCGAGGTGACAGCTGCCGGCGACCTTGGCCGGCCGCTCGTAGATATCGCCGCGTCATAGACGTGCGTTGACACGACTGCCTTCACAAGCCTAAATCCGTTCCAGACGGTCCCCTGCCCGCAACGGCAAGGGCCAAGAGGGAATGCGGTGCGAAATCTCGATTTCAAATCCGCGGCTGTCCCCGCAACTGTAAGCGATGAGCCTCGGCCGAAAACCACTGGGATATTCCCGGGAAGGCGGCATCCAGGCGATGACCCGCGAGCCAGGAGACCTGCCGTCTAGGACATAAGAATCCGATCGCCTGGCGGGTTTTCCGGGCAAGGAGCCTGATTTGGAACGCGACAGCAGTTTTCCGGCTGAGACAGCGGATTTATTGTCCGGCCATGGTGATTCCCCGGCCGGAGTTACCGTCATCGTCTGCTCGTCCTGCCGTGACGAGACCGGTTCGGACGCTCATCCCCGCGCCGGCGAACTGCTCGCCGAGGACACGCGCCGCGCCGCTTCCAGCGAAAACATCAAAATCCGCACCGTCGAATGCCTCGGCAATTGCAAGCGCCGGCTCAGCGCCGCCATACTGCGCGACGGCTGCTGGAGTTACGTCTTCGGCGACCTGACTGCGACCAGCGGCGCCGATCTCGTGACCGGCGCAAAGCTGTTCGCCACCTCGACGGATGGGCTCATTCCATGGCGCGGCCGTCCCGATTGCCTGAAGCGCGGCCTGGTTGCCCGCATCCCTCCCCTTGACCTTTTGAAGGACTCGATATGACCGCTGCCTCCCTTTCGCGCGTTCCCTGCACCGTCGTCACCGGCTTTCTCGGCGCCGGCAAGACGACGTTGATCCGCCATTTGCTCGAAAACGCCAAAGGCAAGCGCCTGGCCATCATCGTCAACGAGTTCGGCGACATCGGCATCGACGGCGAGATCCTGAAGGGCTGCGGCATTGACACCTGCCCCGAGGAAAACATCGTCGAACTGGCCAATGGCTGCATCTGCTGCACAGTGGCCGACGATTTCGTTCCGGCGCTCGACCAGATCCTGTCGCTGACGCCGAGGGTCGACCATATCCTGATCGAGACGTCCGGGCTGGCCCTGCCCAAGCCGCTGGTCCAGGCCTTCCAGTGGCCGTCGGTGAAAAGCCGTGTCACGGTCGATGGCGTCATCGCCGTCGTCGACGGGCCGGCGCTGGCTGATGGCCGCGTCGCCAACGACATGGATGCCCTGCAGGCGCAGCGCGCGCAGGACGAGACGCTCGAACACGACGATCCGGTCGAGGAAGTATTCGAGGACCAGCTCGCTTGCGCCGACCTGATCATCCTGTCGAAGAGCGACCTGATGGACGCAGCCGGCTTGGCCCGTGCCAATGCCGTCATCGGCAAGCACGTTGCGCGGGCGGTGAAGATCGTGCCGACTTCGCAAGGCAAGGTCGATCCGTCGGTGCTGCTCGGCCTCGGCCTCGCCGTCGAGGACGACATCGAGAACCGCAAGACCCATCACGACGACGAGCTCGACCACGAACATGACGACTTTGACTCGTTCGTCATCGACATCGCGTCCGTGTCCAACCCGGACGAGCTGGCACTACGCGTCGCCACGGCGGCGGAGGAAGAAAACGTATTGCGCGTCAAAGGTTTCGTCGAAGTCGGCGGCAAGCCGATGCGGCTCCTGCTGCAGGCCGTCGGTCCGCGCGTCAATCACTATTACGATCGCGCCTGGACCGCTGAAGACGACCGCCGCTCGCGCCTTGTCGTCATCGGCCTGAAAGGGCTGAACCGCCCGGCGATCGAGCGTATCCTCGCCGGCTGACCCCAGGTAACGAGCCGCGATGCACATCCTCACCACCACATCCGCCTCGCTCGACGATCTCGCCGAGCCTGTCGATCTCAGGCAAACGCCTGCGGATGTCGTGGCCCTGTCCTTCACCGACAGCGACCTGGCCGGGCTGGCGGCGGCGTGGAAGGCAGATGCGCACCGCCTGCCGTCGATGCGGCTCGCCGCCTTGCGCGACCTGCGCCATCCGATGTCCGTCGACCTGTGGATCGACAGCGTCGCCCGCCACGCCAAGGTCATTCTGGTCCGCATCCTCGGCGGCTATGAGTGGTGGCGCTATGGCTGCGACCAGCTCGCCGTTATCGCGCGAAATCGCGGTATCAAGCTGGCGCTGCTGCCCGGCGAGAGCCACGACGAGGATTTGCGGCTGATCGAAGGCTCGACGCTGCCGCGCGAGGAGTTGGACGGCCTGCTTGGCTATTTCCGCGAGGGCGGACCGGCGAATATGACGGCGCTGGTGCAGAGGTTGGCAAGTCTCGCCGGATCGGGTGTGGCGGTCGCTGAACCAGTCAGCGTGCCAAAGGCGGGATTTTACGAGCCGGGACTGGGGGTCGCAGAACGCGGCGTCCCCCTCCCCCTCGAGGGGAGGGTCCGGCCGCAGGCCGGGGGTGGGGTCCTCTCCGAAGCGCGCCAACACTTTGAAGCGCGCCTACACAAAACGTCGAGCACTGCCGCAACGACCCGACCCGGCCCTGCGGGCCACCCTCCCCTCGAGGGGGAGGGGGACGTCGTGCCAATCCTGTTCTACCGCTCGATGCTGCTCGCTGCCGACGTGGCGCCCATCGATGCGCTTTTCGAAGCGCTGAGCGCGCGCGGCATAGCGCCGGTCCCTATCTTCGTCTCCAGCCTCAAGGACCCGGCATCGCTCGCCTTTGTCGAAACCGCGCTTGCAACCCTGAAGCCTGCCGCCATCATCACCGCCACAGCTTTCGCCTCGGGTGCCGAGCCTGGCGTCGAAACCCTGTTCGACCGCGCCGGCGTGCCGGTGTTCCAGGTCATCGTTGCGACCACCCGCCGCGACATCTGGCAAAACAATCAGCGCGGCCTGGCGCCCGCCGACCTTGCCATGCATGTCGTCCTGCCCGAGCTCGACGGCCGCATCCTGGCCGGCGCTATTTCATTCAAGGGCGAAAGCGAAACCGATCCCGCATTGGCCTTCCGCGCCTTCGCCAACCGGCCTGAGCCCGACCGCGTGGCGCAAGTGGCGAACCGTGTCGAGGCCTTCGTGCGCCTGCAGCGGACGCCCCGCGCGGAGCGCAAGCTCGCCATCCTGATCCCCGACTATCCGAGCGCCCCCGGCCGCACCGGCTATGCGGTTGGCCTCGACGTGCCGTCCAGCGTGCTGGCGATGCTGCACGACCTGAGCGAACAGGGCTACGCCGTTGAAAGGATTCCGCAAACGCCGCGCGAGTTGCTGGAGATGCTGGAGCCAGCCGACCAGGGGCTGGCTTTGCAGGATTATCTTACCGTCTCGAAGGAATTGCCGCCGGCGGCCATCGCTGCGGTACAGGCCGCATGGGGGAATGCGGAAGATGAGACGGGTTCGCGCGAGGCACCCCCCTCTGTCCTACCGGACATCTCCCCCTCAGGGGGGGAGATTGGCAGTTCCGCCGCCGGCTCTCCCTTAACGCCCTCGGTAATTGGCGAAAGCAGAGACAACAGCGCAATCTCCCCCCTTGAGGGGGAGATGTCCGGCAGGACAGAGGGGGGTGTTCAAGCGCCTGCCGCCGCAAAATACGCCTTCCGCGCAGCCACCTTCGGCAACGTCACCGTGGCACTCGCCCCTGACCGCGGGCGCTCAGCCGACCGCCGCGCCGACTATCACGACCCGACGCTGCCGCCGCGCCATGCGCTGGTCGCCTTTGGCCTCTGGCTGCGCAAGTCGCTCGGCATCCATGCAATTGTCCATGTCGGCGCCCACGGTACGCTGGAATGGCTGCCCGGCAAAACCGTCGCGCTCAGCGAAAACTGCTTTCCCGAAATCGTCACCGGCGCCCTGCCCGTCATTTATCCGTTCATCGTCTCCAACCCCGGCGAGGCAGCGCAGGCCAAGCGGCGCATTGCCGCCGTCACGCTTGGCCATCTGCCGCCGCCGCTGACCGGCGCCGGGCTGGACGAAAACCAGCATAGGCTTGAACGACTGGTCGACGAATATGCCCAGGCCGACGGGCTCGACCGCCGCCGCCGCGACAGCCTGGCAAAGCTGATCGTCGAGACAGCGGAAAAGACGGGCCTCGCCTCAGAGGCCGGCGTCGCCAGGACCGACGCAGCCGACGAGGCCTTGCGCCGCATCGACGCCTGGCTCTGCGATCTCAAGGATTTCGCCATCAAGGACGGCCTGCATATTTATGGCCGCTCGCCGCAAGGCGAGGCTGATCCGGTACGGCGGCAAAGTGCAGTAGCTGAAAAAACCGCACTGCTTGCCGCCCTCGACGGCCGCCACGTCGCTGCCGGTCCGGCCGGTGCGCCGGCACGTGGCCGGCGGGATGTGCTGCCCACCGGCCGCAATTTGTTTACCGCCGACCCGCGCACCATGCCGACGCCGACCGCCTATGATCTGGGCAAGGTGGCAGCGGAAGAAGTCGTCCGCAGCTACATGCAATCGCATGGCGACTGGCCGCGCTCGCTGGTTATCGACCTGTGGGGCTCGGCCTCGCTGCGCACCGGCGGTGAGGAGATCGCGCAAGGCCTGGCGCTGATGGGCTGCCGGCCGCAATGGGATTCCGCCACCGGCCGCATCACCGGCATAGAGGTGCTGCCGCCGGCAACGCTCGGCCGCCCGCGCGTCGACGTCACCTGGCGCATATCAGGCCTGTTCCGCGACATGTTCCCGACCCAGATCGCGCTGATCGATGCCGCGGCCAACACCGTCGCCGCCCGCGACGAGGACGCTTCGGAAAACCCGCTCGCGGCGAGAACCCGTGCAGACGGCAAGATCAGTCCACGCATTTTCGGCACCTCACCCGGGACCTACGGCGCCGGTGTCGAGGATTTGTTGTCGAGCGGCGACTGGGCCGTGCGCGAAGAGATCGGCCGCGCCTATCTCGCCGCCACCTCGCACGCCTATGGCGGCTCCGAGGGCGAAGGCATTTCGGCGCCCGGCGCTTTTGAGGGCCGCATCGCTGAGGCCGACCTTCTGGTTCATACCGGCGACGACCCCGGCCGCGACATCCTCGAAGGCTCGGCCGACGTCGCCTTTATCGGCGGCTTTTCGGCAGCGCTTGCCGCGCTCGGCAAAAACGCCGACGTGATCGTGCTCGACACCACGGACCCGCAAAAGCCGAAGCCGCGCTCGGTTGGCGAGGCCGTATCCCGGGTCGTGCGGGCGCGCGCCGTCAATCCGCGCTTCATTGCCGGCCAGATGCGCCACGGGCCGCGCGGCGCCTCGGAATTCGCCGAGACGGTCGACCGGCTGGTCGGCTTTGCCGAGACTACCCATGCCATATCAGGCACGCTGATCGAGGCCGTGCACGACGCCTATCTCGGCGACCCCGTGGTCCGCGCCTTCATCCTGCGCGAAAACCCTTCAGCCGCAAAAGTCATCGCCGAGCGTTTTCTCTCGGCCCGGCGACGCGGTCTCTGGCATCCGCTGCGCAATTCGATCGATGACGATCTCGCCGCACTAATTGCCGAAGCGCAAGCGCTGGGGGTGGCGGCATGAACGCTTTCTCGCGCCGTGGCGCCTGCCCCGCTTTATCGGCACCGATGCAAACCGGCGACGGGCTGCTGGTGCGGCTCAATCCGGTCGCTGGAGGACTGTTGCCGAAGTCGTTGATCGGACTCTGCGAATCCGCCTTGCGCCATGGCAACGGCATCATGGAAGTGACCGCCCGCGGCAGCTTGCAGATCCGTGGCCTGACGCCGGCAAGCGCCCGGCTGCTGGCGATGGAGGTCGACTCGCTGGGTATTGCGGTGCGCATTGGCGTGCCGGTCGAGACCGGCCCGCTGGCCGGGCTCGACCCAGAGGAGATAGCCGACCCGCGCCCGATGGCGGAGCGGATTCGGGCGGCAATTGATGGAGCCGGCTTGGCGCAGCGCCTCGGCCCAAAGGTTTCAGTGATTGTCGATGGTGGCGGACGGCTGACGATGGATGCGGTTACGGCCGATGTCAGGCTGGCTGCGATGCGGACCGCCGACGGAATTAAGTGGCGGGTATCGCTCGCCGGGGATGCGCAGGGTGCCACGCCGCTGGCGATGTCCGAGGAAGATGCGGCTTGTGACATCGCCGTCGCCATTCTCAGGATGGTTGCCGAAAAAGGCCGCGATGCCCATGCGCGGGATTTGACCGAGAGACAGTTGGGATCTCTGGCAAGTTGGCGCGTTTTACCCCCCTCTGTCCTGCCGGACATCTCCGCCTCAAGGGGGGAGATCGGCGGTTTTGTCGTTGGCTCTTCCTCCGCAGCGTCGGAGATTGCCGAAAATAGAGATCAGAGCGCAATCTCCCCCCTTGAGGCGGAGATGTCCGGCAGGACAGAGGGGGGTGCGACGGAACGCCAGCCCATCGGAGTTTTTAACCTAGCCACCACCGCAACCGCCCTCGGCATCGGCCTCCCCTTCGGCAGCATGCCAGCGCAAAAGCTCATCGACCTGACGCAAGAGGCCCTCACCCTCGGCGCCGCCGAAATCCGCCTGGCGCCGGGTCGCGCGTTGCTTTTCCTCGGCCTCTCCCAAGCCGCATGTCTTTCACTCCAGAAAACCGCCGCAACCGTCGGCTTCGTCACCGACGCAGCCGATCCGCGCACCAGGATCGCCGCCTGCCCCGGCGTACCCGCCTGCGCCTCCGGCCGGATCGCCACCCGCGACATCGCCGAGATCATCGCTACAGAAAACCGCGACATCCTTGATTCCTCGCTGACGCTGCACATCTCCGGCTGCGCCAAGGGTTGCGCCCATCCCGGTCCGGCAGCGCTGACCCTGGTCGGTGGCGAAAACGGAGCCGGACTTGTCGTGGACGGGACGGCAAAGGCATGGCCCGCCGGATACAGGCCGGGCTACGACGCTGCGCACGGCATCGGCCGCATTGCAGCGGCGATCCGCAGCGCACGACATCCCGGCGAAACTGCTGCCGCTTGCCTGGCAAGGCTCGGCGCGGCCGGCATCACCGAAATCTACCGACAGGAATGAGCATGCCCGCCCAGAACGCCTACGACTACATCCATGATGGCACGGCGATCTACGAGCGCTCCTTCGCCATTATCCGCGCCGAGGCCGACCTGTCGCGCTTTTCCGAAGCCGAGGCCGACATCGCCATCCGCATGATCCACGCCTGCGGCCAGGTCGAGGCTGCGCGGCACTTCGTTTTCTCGAGCGACTTCGTCGCCGCCGCGCGCACGGCGTTGGGGGCCGGCGCGCCGATCTTCTGCGACGCGCAGATGGTCTCGCATGGCGTCACGCGCGCCCGGCTTCCGGCCGGCAACGAGGTAATCTGTACGCTGCGCGATCCGCAGACCGCCGACATCGCGAAAAAGATCGGCAACACCCGCTCGGCCGCGGCGATCGACCTGTGGGGCCAGCGCATGGCCGGTTCGGTCGTCGCCATCGGCAATGCGCCGACCGCCCTTTTCTATCTGCTGGAAAAGCTGCGCGACGGCGCGCCAAAGCCGGCGGCGATCATCGGCATGCCGGTCGGGTTTGTCGGCGCCGCTGAATCGAAGGATGCGCTGGCCGAAAATTCCTATGGCGTGCCTTACGCCGTCGTGCACGGACGGCTGGGCGGCAGCGCCATGACCGCCGCCGCCCTCAATGCATTGGCGAGGCCGGGCCTATGAATGCGATCGCAAAAGGTCGGCTGGTCGGCGTCGGCACCGGTCCTGGCGACCCGGAACTTTTGACGCTGAAGGCAGTGCGTGCTCTGGCCGAGGCCGATGTCGTTGCGCATTTCGCCAAGCGTGGCAACAACAGCAATGCGCGCGCCATTGTCGGCGCGCATTTTCGCCCTGATCTGATCGAACTGCCGCTGCTCTATCCAGTGACGACCGAGATCGACAAGGATCACGGCGATTACCGGTCGCAGATAACGGATTTCTACGAGCAGTCGGCCGAAAAGGTCGCCGAGCACCTCAGCGCCGGCAGGATGGTCGCGGTGCTCTCGGAGGGCGACCCGCTTTTCTACGGCTCCTACATGCATCTTCATGTCCGGCTGACGCACCGCTTTCCGACCGAAGTCATTCCCGGCGTCACCGCCATGTCCGGCTGCTGGTCGGCAACCGGCCTGCCGATCGTCCAGGGCGACGACGTGCTGACGGTGCTGCCGGGCACGATGAGCGAATTCGAGCTGACGCGCCGCCTCGCCGACACCGATGCCGCGGTGATCATGAAGGTCGGCCGCAACCTGCCAAAGATCAGGCGTGCGCTGGAGGCAACCGACAAGCTGGCGCGGGCCATCTATGTCGAGCGCGGCACCATGCCGGGCGGCGTCTCGATGCGGCTTGCCGACAAAAAGGACGACCAGGCGCCCTATTTCGCCATCGTGCTGGTGGCCGGCTGGTCGGGCCGGCCAAATGCATTGAGAGCCGAAGCATGAGCGGCCGCCTGACCGTCATCGGCCTGGGGCCAGGCAACGCCGACCAGGTGACGCCGGAAGCCAGCCGCGCCGTTGCCGAGGCGAAATTCTTCTACGGCTACAAGCCTTATCTTGACCGGCTCGACCTGCGCGCGGACCAGACCCGCATCGCCTCCGACAATCGCGAGGAACTCGCCCGCTCCAGGGACGCACTGCTGAAGGCCGCGGAAGGCCACGATGTCGCCGTCGTATCGGGCGGCGATCCCGGCGTCTTCGCCATGGCGGCAGCCGTCTGCGAGGCGATAGAGGCGGGCCCACCCGAATGGCGTGCGGTCGACATCGCCATCGTGCCCGGTATTACCGCCATGCTCGCTGTCGCCGCCCGCATCGGTGCGCCGCTCGGCCATGATTTCTGCGCCATCTCGCTGTCCGACAATCTGAAGCCGTGGGAGCTGATCGAGCTGCGGCTCCTGGCGGCAGCCGGCGCCGGCTTCGTCATCGCGCTCTACAATCCGATCAGCAAGGCACGCCCCTGGCAGCTTGGCCGCGCCTTCGAATGCCTTGCTGCGATCCTGCCCGGCACCACGCCGGTGATCTTCGGCCGTGCCGCCGGCCGCCCTGACGAGCGCATCGAGGTTTTTCTGCTGGCGGAAGCCGATGCGCAAAAGGCCGACATGGCCACCTGCATCATCATCGGCTCGCCGGAAACCAGGATCATCAAGCGCGGCGAAAAACCAGCGCTGGTCTACACGCCGCGGTCGGCAGCGGGCCCAAGAACATGACCGACCAGAAAATGATCCACCATCGCGGCAAGAGATTCGACGGTCTCAGCCGACGTGACGTCCGGCAGCGCCGGCCTGCAGATCATCACCACCTCGATTCCCAGTGCTCGCGCCGCCGCGATCTTGCCGTAGGTCGCCTCGCCGCCGCTGTTTTTGGAAACGACGACATTGATGCGGTGCTCTTGAAGCAGCGCGCGCTCATCGACCTCATGAAACGGCCCGCGCGCCAAGAGATAGGTCGCGTCGGGCACAGCGAGCCTTGGCTCGACCGGGTCGACACTGCGGATGAGATAATGATGCTGGGGAGCCGCCTCGAAGGCAGCGACCTCCTGCCGCCCGAGCGCCAGGAACACGCGGCGCGGCACCGATCCCAGAGCCGTCACCGCGCTGGCAACACTATCGACCAACATCCAGTGGTCACCTTCGGCTGGGTCCCAGCCCAGACGCCTGAGCGCAACGATAGTCACGCCGGTCATGCGCGCTGCTTCCGCCGCATTGGCGGAGATTCGCGCCGCATAGGGATGCGTGGCGTCGATCAGCAGGTCGATCTGGTTCTGGCGGAGATACGCCGCCAGCCCGCCGGCACCGCCGAAGCCGCCGACACGTACCGGCACCCCTTGCGCGACCGGGCTTTCGGTGCGGCCGGCCAGCGACAGCATGACCGAAATATCCGCGCGCGCGGCCAGCTTTCCAGCCAGTTGCCGGGCTTCGGTGGTTCCGCCGAGGATCAGAATGCGGTAGGTCATCATGCCTGCTGAAGCTCCGCGCGGCGCCAAGCTCACTTCCAAGTGGCTCACGATCATCGGCATCGGCGAGGACGGTGTAGCGGGTCTCGGCGACGAGGCCAAGCGGTTGATCGCGGAGGCCGAATTCGTCTTCGGCGGCAAGCGCCACCTTGCCTTCGTCGCGTCGCTCGCCAAAGGTGAAGCGCATGCCTGGCCGACGCCTTTCGATGCCGAGCTGCGCGACGTGCTGGCGCTCTCCGGCAGACGCGTCTGCGTGCTGGCCTCCGGCGATCCCTTCTACCACGGTGTCGGCGTCACCCTCGCCCGCAAGGTCGCGGCAGAGGATATGCGGGTGATCCCCGCGCCCTCGGCCTTTTCGCTGGCCGCCTCACGCCTGGGCTGGGCGCTGCAGGACGTCGAGACCATTTCGCTGCATGGCCGCTCGCTCGACCTGATCCGGCCGTTGCTGCATCCTTGCACCCGCATTCTCGCGCTGACCTCGGATAGCGATGCACCGGAAGCGATTGCCCGTCTCATGACCGAACTTGGCTTCGGCGCTTCGCGGCTGACGGTTCTGGAGGCGCTGGACGGCCCGAACGAACGGCTGCGCTCGGCGAGCGCCGGCACTTTCGGCCTCGCAAAGATCAATCCGCTCAACGTGCTCGCGATCGAAGTTGAATCGACTCCGCAAGCACGCATCCTGCCGCTGACAGCGGGACTTGCCGATCATTTGTTCGAGCATGACGGCCAGATCACCAAGCGCGAAGTGCGCGCCGTCACCCTGTCCGCTCTCGCGCCAAGGCGCGGCGAACTGCTGTGGGACATCGGCGCCGGCTCGGGCTCCATCGGCATCGAATGGATGCTGGCCCATCCTTCCATGCGTGCGATCGCCGTTGAGGCAGATCCGGCCCGCGCCGCGCGCATCCGACGCAACGCCGCGGCCTGCGGCGTTCCCGGTCTCACCGTCGTCGAAGGTTCGGCACCGCAAGCTCTTGCCGGGCTGGAAACGCCGGCCGCGATCTTCATCGGCGGCGGCGGCAGCGATGCCGGAGTGCTGGAAAGAGCCCTCGATGCCTTACCTGTCGGCGGCCGCCTCGTCGCCAACGCGGTGACGCTGGAGATGGAGGCGCTGCTGCTTTCCCGTCAGACTGCGTTCGGCGGCGAGCTCACCCGCATCGCGGTATCCCGTGCTTCGCCGGTCGGTTCGATGCAGGCGTGGCGGCCGGCTATGCCGGTCACCCAATGGAGCTGGGTCAAGCCATGATGGTCGCGGGCATCGGCAGCCGCAAAGGCGTCAGCGCGCGGGACGTGCTTGCTGCGGTAGAAACCGCCCTGGAAGCGCACGGGCTTGCCCTGCCCGCGCTTTCGGCCCTCGCGACCGCGTCTCTCAAGCAGGATGAAGCGGCAATCTTCGCCGCCGGACGCGAACTCCGCCTTCCGGTAATCGTTGTCGAGCAGGCCGAACTCAAAGCTGCGTCTACGACTAGCCACTCCGACCTATCGCAGGAGCATGCCGGCACGCCGTCTGTTTCCGAAGCCTCGGCGCTTGCCGCCGCCGGCAAAGGCGCAAAACTGCTCGGGCCGCGCACCGTGCTCGGTCCTATCACCTGCGCCATCGCCATCAGCGGAGATGCGGCATGACCGTTCACTTCATCGGTGCCGGCCCGGGTGCCGCCGATCTGATCACCTTGCGCGGCAGCCGCCTGCTCGGCACTTGTCCCGTCTGCCTCTATGCGGGATCGATCGTCGCGCCCGATCTGTTGCAGCACTGCGCGCCCGGAACGCGGTTGATCGACACCGCGCCGATGTCGCTCGACGAGATCGAGGCCGAATATCTGGCCGCCCACGCGGCCGGCCATGATGTCGCCCGCCTGCATTCCGGCGATCTTTCGGTCTGGAGCGCCGTTGCCGAACAGATCCGCCGGTTGGAAAAGCACGGCATCCCTTACACGCTGACGCCTGGCGTGCCGTCTTTCGCCGCTGCGGCGGCAGCGCTGCGCCGCGAGCTGACCATTCCGGAAGTCGCGCAAAGCCTGGTGCTTACCCGCATCTCCGGCCGCGCCTCGAAAATGCCGCCCGGCGAAACGCTGGCCGGCTTCGGCCGCACCGGCGCCACGCTCGCCATCCACCTCGCCATCCATGCCGTCGATCGCGTCGTCGCCGAGCTGACGCCGCATTACGGCGCCGACTGCCCGGTCGCGGTCGTCTTCCGCGCCTCCTGGCCGGACGAGCGCGTGCTGACCGGCACACTGGCCACCATCGAGGCGCAACTGGCCGCCGATCCGATGGAACGCACGGCAATCATCTTCGTCGGCCGCTCGCTGGCAGCGGAGGGCTTTGGCGAAAGTTCACTGTACGACGCGCACTACCAGCGGCGTTTTCGCGGACGGGACGGATTGTGAGCGGCAGCAATAGAAACACTACGGTCGAGCAGGCGCTCACCCGGCTGAATTTCGAGCCGCGCCAGCTTGAGCCCGGGCATGTCTGGCTGGCCGGCGCCGGCCCTGGCGATCCCGGCTGCCTGACGCTGGAAGTACTGGCCGCCCTCGGACAGTGCGACGCGCTGGTCTATGACGCGCTGGTCTCGCCGGAAGTCGTCGCCGTCGCCGAGGGCGCGGAACTGTTCTATGCCGGCAAACGCGGCGGCAAGCCGTCGATGAAGCAGGACGACATCACCGCTCTGCTGGTCCGGCTGGCGCGCGCGGGCCGGCGTGTCGTCCGACTGAAGGGCGGCGACCCCTATATATTCGGCCGTGGCGGCGAAGAGGCGCTGGCGCTGGCCGGGGAAACTATCCCGTTCCGCATCCTGCCCGGCCTGACGTCCGGCCTCAGCGCGCTGGCCGCAACCGGCATTCCCGGCACCATGCGCGGCATCAACAAGGCGCTGATCCTGGCAACCGGTCACGCCGCCGGCACCGATGACGATCTCGACTGGGCGGCCATCGCCCGTACCGGCCAGCCGGTGGTCATCTATATGGGCATGGCCAATCTGCCGCTGATCGCCGCCTCGCTGCTTGAGGGCGGGCTGGCGCCTTCGACGCCCGCCGCGGTGATCGTCGCTGCGACGACACCGCAGGAACGGATCGTCGTCGCCACGCTCGCCACAATTGCCGAAGAAACGGCCGCAGCCGGTCTGACCTCGCCGGCGCTGATCGTCGTCGGCGGCATCGTCGGGATGCGCGCGGCACTGGCGGGTGAGCCATGACCCGCGCCATCATCATCGGTGCGCCGCGCTCGGGCTCGGGCAAGACCAGCGTCACCATCGGCATTTTGCGCGCGCTTGCCCGGCGCGGCCTGAAGGTGCGCGGCGCCAAGTCCGGCCCGGACTATATCGATCCCGGCTTCCACACTGCCGCTACGGGGTTGTCCGGCGTCAATCTCGACAGCTGGGCAATGCCGCCCGCCCTGCTCAACGCGTTGGCTGGCGAAGCGACCGAGGACGCCGACTTCATCTTCCTCGAAAGCGCCATGGGCCTGTTCGACGGGATTCCGGCTGCTCCGGGCCGCACCGGCTCGGCCGCCGACCTTGCCCGACTTTATGGCCTGCCGGTGCTGCTGGTGCTCGACGTTTCCGGCCAGTCGACCACGGCAGCGGCCGTCGCCAAGGGTTTTGCCACCTACGATCCGGATGTACGCATGGCGGGGATCGTGCTCAACCGGCTGGGCAGCGAGCGCCACCGCCGGCTTTGCGGCGATGCCATCGAGGCACTCGGCCTGCCTGTCGTCGGTGCCATCCTGCGCGATCCCTCGCTCAACCTGCCCGAGCGCCATCTCGGCCTCGTTCAGGCCGGCGAATATGAGAATCTGATGGCGCATCTCGACCGGCTGGCCGACATGGTCGAGCGCTCGCTCGACCTCGACGCCATTATGGCGCTGGCGGCGCCATTCACGCCCGCGCCGGGCAATTTCGACGACGCGCTGCCGCCGCCCGGCCAGCGCATTGCGCTGGCCGAGGACGCCGCCTTTACCTTCCTCTATCCGCATGTCGCCGCGCATTGGCGCAAGGCCGGCGCCGAGATCGTTCCGTTCTCGCCGCTCGCCGATGAGGCGCCTGGCGACAATTGCGATGTCTGCTGGCTGCCCGGCGGCTATCCCGAGCTTCATGCCGGCCGCCTCGCGGCCGCGGCGAATTTCAGGGCCGGCATGGCGCGGTTCGCCGCCTCGCGGCCGGTGCATGGTGAGTGCGGCGGCTTCATGGTGCTCGGCGAGGCGCTCGAGGACGCGTCGGGCGAGACGCATCGGATGCTTGGCCTGCTGGGCCATTCGACCAGCTTCGCCAAGCGCAAGATGAATCTCGGCTACCGCGAGGCGCGGCTGCGGTCCGGGTGTCCGCTCGGCGGCCAAGGCATGCTGATCCGCGGCCACGAATTCCATTACGCGCAGATGGTTACGACCGGCAATGACGAGCCGCTGGCCGACCTCGCCGACGGACAAGGCAATCCGCTCGGCGCTTCGGGCTACCGGCGCGGCAATGTCAGCGGCACGTTCTTCCATGCCATTGCGAGGGGCGAGAGCATGATCCCGAAAAGTGGTAGCCGGTTTTCAGAATAGATCATGCTCAAACTCCAGATCCCCTCGCAACGGCAGCTCCTCGAAGACATCGCGCTTTGCCTCGTCTTCTTTACCCGGCTGCCGCTGCCGAGAGCCGACTTCCGTGGCCGCAGCCTTGCCGCTGCGATCTGGGCTGCGCCCGTTGCCGGTCTCGCCGTCGCTCTGGCTGGTGCGCTGGTCTACGCCGTCGGAACGAAGCTCGGCCTTGCCGAGGGTCCTGCTGCAGCGTTGACCCTTGCCGCAATCTTGCTTGCCACCGGCTGCCTGCATGAAGACGGGCTTTCGGATGTCGCCGACGGCTTTGGCGGCGGCAAGACGCGCGACAGGAAACTGGAGATCATGCGCGACAGCCGCATCGGTGCCTACGGCGCCTGCGCGCTCGGCATCTCGCTGCTGATCCGCTGGAGCGTGCTCTCTGGATTCGCCGGCCCGGCTCATGTCTTCTGGGCCCTCATTGCCGCGCAAGCGGCTTCGCGCGGCCTGCTCGGCGCCTTCATGCTCCTGCTGCCACCGGCCCGCGCCGACGGCCTCTCGGTTGATGCAGGCACAGTCACCGCCGAAACCGCTATAGCCGGTGCTGTGCTCGGTGCGGCCGCGCTGCTGGCGCTTGGGGTAGGCGCCGCCTTCGCAGCACTCATCCTGCTTGGGCTACTCGCCGCCTTCCGCGCGCTGTGCCTGAACCAGGTCGGCGGCCAGACCGGCGACACCGTCGGCGCCCTGCAGCAACTGGGCGAGATCGCAATCCTGCTCGTCGCTTCCGTTTCCCTTTCCTGACTCTGTTTCGGAGATTTCGCCCCCATGCCTTTCAAATCGCTCGATGAATTGCGCGCCGCCTGCCTCGACCTGCCCAATGGCAGCGACGCCGCGGCCAATGCCGTCGCCCGCCGCCAGGACACGCTGACCAAGCCGCAAGGCAGCCTCGGCCGGCTGGAGACGATAGCCGCCTGGCTGGCGCGCTGGCAGGGCCGCGACATGCCAAAGCTCGACCGCGTCAAGGTCTTCGTCTTTGCCGGCAATCACGGCGTCACCGCGCAAGGCGTGTCGGCCTTCCCCTCGGAGGTCACCGTGCAGATGGTGGCAAATTTCGCCGGCGGCGGCGCCGCCATCAACCAGCTTGCCCGCATCGCCGGCGCCGAACTCGACGTCATCCCGCTCGACCTCGACCGTCCGACCGGCGATTTCACGCAAGAAGTGTCGATGGACGACGAGGCCTTCCTCGCCGCCGTCTCGGCCGGCTACGACGCGATCAGCAGGGATCTCGACCTTGTCTGCTTCGGCGAAATGGGTATCGGCAACACCACGCCGGCGGCAGCCATCTCGACCGCGCTGTTCGGCGGCGGCGCGGAACGATGGACAGGGCGCGGCACCGGCGTCGACGATGCCGGCCTCGTGCGCAAGATCGTCGCCATCGAGGCCGGCCTGAAGCGCCACGCCCCGGCGCTAGCCGACCCCCTGAAGATAGCGGCAGCCCTCGGCGGGCGCGAGCTTGCGGCGATCTTGGGCGCAACACTGGCGGCGCGCCATCTCGGCGTGCCGGTGCTGCTCGACGGCTTCGTCTGCACCGCCGCCGCGGCACCATTGGCGAGATTGCATCCGGCCGGCCTCGCGCACACACTGGCAGCCCATGTCTCGGCCGAATCGGGCCATCGCCGCCTGTTGGAGGCGCTCGGCCTGCCGCCCCTGCTCGATCTCGGCATGCGTCTCGGCGAAGGCTCCGGCGCCTGCCTGGCGGTCAACATGGTCCGCTCGGCATTGGAGTGCCATGCCCGCATGGCAAGTTTTGCCGAGGCTGGGGTTTCGGAGAAGTAAGGACCAGACGGCTGCGATGAATGAACCGCCATATCCTTTTCGTGACCCGAAGCAGGGCATTCGCGAAGTCTATGCGCGAATTGTCCGCGATTTCGATCGGAAGGCTGGGGCCTTTGCCGGGCTCACATACAGTTCACCATGGATGTTGGCCACGGAGGATTGGGCTGAACGATCAGGCCATTCGGTCGAGGACCTATGCGAGATGATTTCTCAAAAGCGGATTTCCTACTTTTCCAAGGAACCCGCGGATCCAGAAACCGTCCGGATTTTTGAGGATTTTCGCAACGCGGCTGAGGAGAGAGAAGAGACCGGCTACGCTGATCTGCCCACGCGCCTCACCCCCGAGATGAGAAAATTTACGAATTACAAGGAGTTAAAAGCACACACGTGGAGACTGTGGAGTTCCATGGGGCTGGATAGATCGTCACACGATTATTTTCTTCGTGACCTCAGCTTTAGGGGCACGATAGAAGATGCTTTTGGCCACGAGGTTCTAGTCGTGATGAAACTAAAGCTTGGATATGGTGGGCCGATCCGGCTGGATTTTAGCTTTCCTTACTACGCAGACGATGAGCCTACATCCTTTGGCCTGGGCGGTCTCTCGGGCGAGGCGCTATTCCATGCACTTCGACTGCCCAGGCATCCGGAACTCGAATGGATCGCCGGCAAAAGCAAGACAAGCTTCGATGCCGTTGCCATAACGCGAGCAATCCTGACCTATCTGAGGCCCACTATCCAGTAGTCGGGCGAGTCGACTAGCCGCTTGCCGACATGTGCGACGGGCAAAACGCTGTCTCGCGCCGCGGCTCGCTAAGGTCTTTCCACCAAATCCTGGAGATTTTTGGTGGGTGCGCACAGGATTGAACTGTGGACCCGCTGATTAAGAGTCAGCTGCTCTACCAACTGAGCTACGCACCCACTCGGCCGGAAAAACCGGCGTTGGCGGGCATATAGCCGCCGACATCCGCCATGTCCAGCCCTGCCGGATTCATTTCCCGACAAATCGCTTGAAGCCGACAACGATCAGACGAAGAGCCTGCCTTCCGCCACCTTGACCGCGTGGCCGCCGATGCGGGCGGCCGCCAGTTTGCCGCCTTCGACATTCAGTTCGAGGCGGATGCGCGAAGGCCGGCCCATCTCCAGCCCCTGCTCGATCCACAGTTGTGAAACGCCGTCGGTCGGGCCGTCGAAATGCATGATCGCGCCGGCGAACGCGGCCGCCGCTGAGCCGGTCGCCGGGTCTTCGTAGGACGGATTGCCGGGCACCATCATGCGGACATGGAAGGCACTGTCGTGGTGCACCGTCTCGCGGCAATAGACGTAGGGGCTGGCGAAGGCCCAGTCGCTTTTGCGTGGTGCGAGCTCCGACCAGGCCTGATTGTCCAGCCTGATCCGGGCAGCCGCCTCCAGATTGGCGACTGGGATGGTCACGTAAGGCACTCCAGCCGACCAGAACGAAACGCGGTGGTTCTCGAAGCCGATCTCGTGCGGCCCAAGGCCAAGGGCCGCGCCGATCGCCTCGGGATCGGCCGACAATTCCAGCTGCGCCGGCAGTTTCGCCAGGTCGAACTCGGCAAAGGTCGAACCATCGTGCTTGCTGACAGCGCAGCGCACCGGGCCGATATTCTCCTCGAGCACGAAGATGCCGGCGGCCTCTCCCGCCATTTCGGCGAGCGCTATCGCCGAGCCGACGGTTGGGTGGCCGGCGAAGGGCATTTCATAGTCGGGTGTGAAGATGCGGATGCGGGCCCGATGCTTGGGATTATCAGGCGGCAGCACGAAAACGGTTTCGGACAGGTTGAACTCGCGCGCCACCGCCTGCATCGCCGCAACGTCCAGCCCGTCACAGTCGAGCACCACGGCCAGCGGATTGCCGGCCAGCCGGTTGGTGGTGAATACGTCGTAAAGCAAGTAATTCCGCGGCTGCATCTCAGTAAGTCCTCTGCCTCATTCCCAACATGAGCGAAATTTAATTTGAATTTTGAACCATTAGGCCTGATTTGTGCACTGATGGGATATCACTGAACATAGGGGTCCGGCGTGGACCAGATTGTCAATCTGCCAAAGACGGAATCCGCTTCCGCCATCGAGACGGCGCTCGGGCTTGACCACCAGGGCCTGAAGACAAAACGCCGTCGCGGTTGGCTTTACCCAATGTTCGCACTGCTTGCCGTCGCCGCGAGCGTCGTCGGCTACCAGTGGTATGCGGGCTCGCCCGCCAAGATCGAGTATACCACGACACTGGCCGCCATGGCCGATCTTACCGTCGCAGTTTCGGCTACCGGCACACTGCAGCCCCTCACCCAGGTCGATATTTCCAGCGAACTCTCCGGCGTCGTCCGCTCGGTCTCGGTCAACGAGAATCAGCTGGTGAAGAAGGGCGATGTGCTGGCCGCGCTCGACACCGCCAAGCTGGAGGTGCAGATCGAGCGCGCCCAGGCCTCCGCCAAGGCAGCGGCGGCGAGCGTCGAGGACGCCACCGTGACCCTGGCCGAAAACGAAAAGGCGCTGGTGCGCGCGGCGCAACTGACCAAGCGCGGCATGGCGACGGACCAGTCGCTTGAAGCGGCAACCGCCACGCGCGACCGCTCGAAGGCAGCGCTCGATATCGCCAAAGCCAACCTCGCCATGGCCAATGCCGATCTCAAGGCGCAGCAGACGGATCTTGCCAAGAGTACCATCTACGCTCCGATCGACGGCATCATACTGACGCGCTCGGTCGATCCCGGCCAGACGGTCGCCTCCTCGCTGCAGGCGCCGGTGCTGTTCGTCATCGCCGCGGATCTGAAGAACATGGAACTGAAAGCTGCGGTCGACGAGGCCGATATCGGCGCCGTCAAACCTGGCCAGCATGCGCGCTTCACCGTCGACGCGTTCCCCGAACGGCCATTCGACGCCGAAATCCGCGACATTTCCTATGCCTCGGTCACCACCGACGGCGTCGTCACATACGATGCAAGGCTGGATGTCGACAACAGCGAGCTTCTGTTGCGGCCCGGCATGACCGCCACCGTCTCGGTCGTCACCAAGCAGGCCAAAAACGTGCTCACCGTGCCGTCGATCGCCTTCCGCTACCGGCCGGCGCAGACGGCGGAGCGCGGCTGGAGCCTCACCGACCTGTTCACCGGCCGCATGGGACGCCCCGGCGGCAACCGCCAGCGCCAGGCGGCGACGAAGCCCACCGACGGCTCGCGCACGCTCTACGTGCTGGAGAATGGGCGGCCGCATCCGGTCAACGTCAGGGTCGGCTCGACAGATGGCGAACTGACCGAGATCGTCTCCGGCCTGGAGGAAGGCGCGCAAGTCATTACCGCCTCGCAGCAGCGGAGCTGATCGTGGCATCGGGCGCGACCCTCATCGGCTTCGACAAGGTCTGGAAAAGCTATGGCCAGGGCGAGGCCCGGGTGCATGCGCTGGCCGGCGTCGACCTCGCCATCAGGCGCGGCGAATTCGTCGCCATCATGGGCCCGTCCGGTTCGGGCAAATCTACGGCCATGAACATCATTGGCTGCCTCGACACGCCGACCGCTGGGACTTACAGCTTCGAAGGCATCGACGCCGGCCGTCTCGACCGCAACCGCCGCGCTGTGCTGCGCAACCTCTATGTCGGCTTCGTCTTCCAGGGCTATAATCTCTTGCCGCGCACCACGGCCGCCGAGAATGTAGAACTGCCGCTGATCTATCGCGGCATCGGTGCCCGCGAGCGCCGCGGCCTTGCCATGCAGGCACTTGCCGAGGTCGGCCTTGTCGGCCGCGAGCATCATACGCCGGCCGAGCTGTCCGGCGGCCAGCAGCAGCGCGTGGCGATCGCCCGCGCCATCGTCACCAGGCCGACGCTGCTCGTTGCCGACGAGCCGACCGGCAATCTCGACACCGCCCGCACGCACGAGATCATGGAGCTCCTGACGCAGCTGAACAGCGAGCTCGGCCTGACCATCGCCATGGTCACGCACGAAGCCGATGTTGCCGGCTATGCGCAGCGCACGATCCGTTTCCTCGACGGCCATGTCGCCTCGGACACAGCCAATCTCGAGATGGCCTAGCCATGATCTGGGAAACCGTCCGCCTCTCGCTCCGCTCCATCCGCCGCAACGTGCTGCGCTCGTTCCTGACGCTGCTCGGCATCGTCATCGGCGTTGCTGCCGTCATCGCCATGCTGACCATCGGCTCGGGCACCACCGAAAAGGTCAAGTCCGATATTTCCAAGCTCGGCAGCAACCTGCTCGTCGTCCGTTCCGGCCGCCCTGCCGGGCCTGGCGGACCTGGAGGGCTCGACCAGGTGGTCCGGCCGCTCGGCGACAAGGATCTTGCAGCGCTTGTCGCGCATCTGGACGGCGCGCGCGCCATCTCGCCGGCCTCGCAAAAGCAGGTACGCGTCATTTTCGGCACCGAAAGCCTGACCTCGGGCGTCACCGGCACCGACAGCGCCTATCTCGATGCCCGCGACTGGAAGCTGGTCTCGGGCCGCCCGTTCAGCGATTCGGAAACCCGCTCGGGGACCGGCGTCTGCCTCATCGGCGAGACGGTGCGCCAGCAGTTCTTCGGCGCCGGGGACCCCGAAGGCGAGATCATCCGCGTCAACCGCACCTCCTGCAAGATCATCGGCCTGCTGGAACCGAAGGGCTATACCGGCTTCGGCCAGGACCAGGACAATGTCGTGCTGATGCCGCTCGCCGCCTATCAGCGTCGCATTGCCGGCAATCGCGATATCGAATCGATCTATGTCGCCGCCGACGACCGTACGCCAACCACGGTGCTGCAGACGCGCGTCGAGGACATCTTGCGCGACACGCGCCGCATCACGCCCGACCGTGACGATGATTTCTCGATCCGCGACATGACCCAGATCGCCGATGCCATGGCCAGCGCCACCACCACCATGACTGGCATGCTCGGTGCCGTCGCCGGCGTCAGCCTGCTCGTCGGCGGCATCGGCATTATGAACATCATGCTGGTGTCGGTAACCGAACGCACGCGCGAGATCGGCATCAGGCTCGCTATCGGCGCCCATGAAAAGCATATTCTCATCCAGTTCCTGGTCGAGGCAACCGTGCTGTCGCTGCTTGGCGGCATCATCGGCATCCTGATCGGCCTGGCCCTTGCCGGCCTCGCCTCGGTGACGCTGACGATCCCGTTTGCGCCAAGCCCGGCGGTCATCCTGCTTGCGGTCGGCTTCTCCGCGCTGATCGGCATGGTGTTCGGCTTCTTCCCGGCGCTGCGCGGCGCACGGCTCAACCCCATCGACGCGCTGAGGCATGAATAGAGCGTTGCAGCAAATGTCGCCTCGCGACGCTGCCACTTTTATGTGCAACCTGCCCTTGTCGCAGCACAATCTGCAATGATAACAATGCTGTTGGGGACTAAGGGGGAACAATGGATGAGCAAGAAAGGGCGACTGGCTCTGGCGATGGTGATCGTCGAATCCGCCTTGGCAGGGCTTTGGTGGAATTTGATCCGTTATGGAATGGATAATCCCGATCGCGTCACCGCTGACTTCCAGCAGGTAATTGGGCAGACGATGGGAACGGCGATGGGGGCGCTCCTGGGTCTCGGCGTGCTGCTGTATTTTGTCGCTGCCCGTAGCGACAAGGCTATTGAAGGCAGGTCGCGACGTTAGAGTCGGAATCCTTGCCCGCAAAGTGCCATTCGATCAGCGGTCTCATATGCGGCATCAACCCGTCCGGCAGGTCGGCTGCATTGCGGATGATGACGGGGCCTTCGATTTCAGGCTCTGACTCGGCCGCGACGAAAGCGCTGATCCGCTGTGCCAGGTCGTCGGCGGAGGCCGTCTCGCGGTAGCGGCGAAAGATCACCGTGCCGCTTGCCGTCGACAGGGCGTAGTGGCGCTTGCCGCGTGTCGCGCCTGACAGGTCGAGGCCGGTCTCCTCCCGCACCTCGCGGATCATGTTCAAGTCGACGTCGACAAGGCCGTCGCGGAAATCGGTTGGCTCGAACGAACCGGCGGCGAAGTAGATGCGCCCGGCATTGACCGTATGCGGCGCCATGCGGATCGCCACCAGCGCATTGTCGCCGGCGACCAGCATGGCATGGGCATAGGCGTGCTCGGCCCCGGCCACCTGTCGATTGCCGCGCCAAAGCATGAAGGTCGAATACCGCACCGCATGGCAGCGGCCAAGGAGGCGATTGTCGCGATAGCTGAGAGCGGAAAGCAGCACCACGGTGCCGTCGAAAAGCGCCGGCTTGGCTGCGGTCTCACGCCGCCAGTTTGCGGCGATCGCTTCGGCATTATCGCGCTCGAACGGATGCGGGCCGGGATCGAGCCTGACGTCGATGGCATCGACCGGCAGGATGACGTTGCGCGGCAGGTCGAAACTCACGCCTGTCTCACGCCATGTCGAGGGCAATTGCTACAGGGCAATGGTCGGATGCCTTCGGCCGGTCCCATCCGGCGCGTGGAAAGCGCTCGACCTCCTGACCCGCCGGAAAAATAGTCCGCCAAGGCTGGCCGTTGCGGATGATATCGGGAACGGCGGTGGCGTTCTGTCTGGCTAGCGCCCTCGACAGAAGGATGTAGTCGAGCTGGCAGAGATGCCGCTCTTCCGGTCCGCGCGTGTGATAGAAAGTCCAGCGATCCATTTCCGGCCGCCGCTCGACCGCGTTTTCGCAAAAGCCGCCGGCAGTGAGCACGTCGATGCAGGACCGGGTCTCGTCGATGACCTCGAAGCGATAGCCGTCGACGGCATCGCCGGTGATCTTCACGCGCTGCCGGTAGTCGTTCATGTCGCCGCAGATTGCCCAGCGCTTGTCGGCGGCATGGTCCTTGCCGAAACGCTCCTCGATGATCCGGCGCACCGCTTGCGCCTCGGCGATGCGCAGCGGCATTGTCGCCTCGCGGCCGTCGAGGCCGTTGCGGGGCGAGCCCATCGACTTGAAATGCACGAGATAGAGCGTCAACGGCGCGCCAGCCACGGTCAGATCGACTTCCAGGCAGTCGCGCCGGAAGATGCGTTCATTGGCCTGGTGACCAAGCGCTGCCAATTCCGCCGTGTGCAGTCCGAATTGCTCGAACGTGACATAGGCGTAGCTGGTCATGCGCACGAATTCGATCGGCTGGCCCTGCGCGGTCTCGTTGCGCATCATCAGGGCGACGTCGATGCCGCGCGAATCATTGCCGGCGGTGGTGTATTTCTGCCGGTAACCTTGCCCCACCATCTTGAACAGATAGCCATATTCGAAGGCCCTCAGCGCCTCGATGTTGTCGACCTCCTGCATGCAGATAATGTCGGCGCGGGTGGCCGCGATCGCCAGCGCCGTCAACTGCCGCGTGTCGTCGGATTGCGCGATCGCCCGCGCCTGCTCGAGCATCTTGTATTCGGCCTCGCTCTGGATGTCGAAAAGCGCCAGCGTGCGATCTTCGTTGAGCTGATTGCGGTATCCAGAATAATCAAACCTGTTCATCAGGTTTTCGACGTTGAAGGTGGCAAGGCGCAGCGACATGGCTTTGACCTTTGCCCGCAAGCGCGCCCGAAAACAAGGGCGCAGAAACCAAGCGGCTCTGATTGATCGCGCGCTCGCCATGGTTGACGGAACCTTTTTGTTCATCTTCCGTTCAGATGGAAAGTTCCATCAATAGGCCCTTCCCCGGGGTATTCTGGGCGTGGGGCCTGAACCTTCGGAGAGTGCGATGAAACCGCTCTTTTTATCTTCCGTCAGATCCGGGCTGATGGCCCTCGGTCTGATCGCCGGCCTCTCGGCCCCCTCGCTTGCCGGGCCGATGCCCAAACCCCTGCTGCCGGTGGCGGGCAATGCCGCCGACATCGTGCAAATTCGTGAAGATTGGGCAGGCGGCAATGACAGGCAGATCTGGCGTTGGCGCAATCGCGGCTTTCGGCAATGGCACGGCGACAATGATTGGAGATGGCGGTCCAACAATTTCCGCGGCCGTCATTTTTCGAGACACTGGGACAATGGCGGCTGGGACGACAGCTGGCGTTGGCGCCATCATCGCCGCCATTACCGCGGCGGCTACTATGATGATAGTGCGGGCGCCGCGATTCTTGGCTTGGGCCTGGGATTCGGCCTTGGCAGCCTGTACAACAGCTATAACTACTACGACGCGCCGCCACCGCGCCGCTATTATCGCGCAGGGCGGCTTTCCAGTGCACATGTCCAATGGTGTTACAATCGCTACCGGTCGTACCGCGCCTGGGACAACACCTTCCAGCCCTATTACGGGCCGCGCCAGCAATGCTACTCGCCCTATAGGTAAGCAGGCCGACAACAAGCATCATTCGGCGCCGTGCTTCGCGGCGCCTTTTTCTTCCAGCCAGGAATCGCGAAAATCGCCCAGTCTCACTGGTGATAACGCTATTTTTATCAGGCAGGTCTAATAATCCTCCCGATCAGAACGCCCGAGACGCGAAGCTGGCTGGATTGCGTGCAATGGCCGAGGACGAACAGAGGGACAAACGCCGGCAGCGCGTCTTGAAGGGCGCGACGATCCTGACCGGCATGACCAATTCCGAGGTCACATGCACGCTGCGCAACATGCATGCCGGCGGCGCCGAATTGAAGGTCTCGATCGACGCGCGCGTGCCCGATGAATTCCTGCTCTATGTTCCGACCGACGGCATTGCCTACGAGGCCGTGGTCCGCTGGCGCCGCGAGGATCGCATCGGCGTGATGTTCACCGGCACTCAGCCAAAGCCAAGTTGGCATTACGGCTGATATCTCCCGGCGCTATCCGGGTGGCAGGACTTGCAGTGTCTGCTCGTCAAACAAAGGCTCATCCTGGCCGACGCGAACGAATAGAAGCTTTCGCAGTTCGGGTGATTGCACCTCGAAATACTGAATGCCGTCCGGGGCTTCGCCCCATTCGCCGCAAGGCGGTTCGCCGACCTCGTCAGGGTTGGCGGCGGCCTTCAATTCGCTGAGATAAACGGCGTCGGGACTGAAGACATACCGCAGGGTGCCCGCGGGCGTGACCCCTTCGGGCATGAGCACGCAACGTGTGCTGATGGCTTTCTCGGTCTTCTGCGTAAAAATGCGCTGCAACGCAGCGACGGCCGCTTCGCCCGGCAGCATATCGAAGACTTCGACGACGGGATCGGCCGGGCCGCCGTCGCTGTATTTGATGGCAAGCGCATTGCCGCCAAGCTCGAAATGAATCCGGCGAAAACCGAAATCGCAGCGCTGCACCCAGGCAGCCAGCCCGACATCCTTGTCCGCCAGCCGTTCCCAAGCGCATTTGTCGACAGGCGGACGCGACGGCTTGCTTTGGTCGGCACGAGCGCCGGTGGCCATGGCCATAAGGACCGGCAGGGCGAAGATGCAGGCCGGCAGTCTCTTGCTATTCATCGCTACAACCCGTCAAGCTAAAGGCGTCCCAGGCTGAACCGTCGGGATTGGCTTTGGCGAAATCGGGCCATTCGGTAAAAATCGCGCCGAAGTCAGGCAACAGCAACCCTGCCGGTGCCGGCGAGGCTTCGCGGGAGCTCAACTGCTCGGCACCGCCTGCATTGAACGCATAGACCTGCCCATCCCACACTCTGCACTGCCCGGTGCCGTCCTCGAGACCCGCCTCACGATCGTCGTCGGTGCAGGTGTGCCGGATCGTGCCCACAGGAAACGAGTACTTGCCATTGGTCCAGGTGATGTCCGACGGCAGATGAATGTCGGTGTTGGGCACGATCAGCGAAAAGACCTCCGTCGTCAGCGCAGCCGGCTCGTTGTTGGTTGGCCGGAACTGTATCGTCGCTCCCGAACGCGGCTCGCGATAGGTCGCATGGCTGAGCGAACATTCTGTTGCGTTCGCTGCTTGCAACACGCTCAGCATGCTCAGAAAAATAGCTGCTGCTTTGCGGATGATCATTTAAGTCCCTTGGAGCAGCATCATTGTGAAGTTTGAGCATCGATGCTTTAGCATGGCCCAAGGCCACGTCGAAAAGAAAGAATCGATGATGCGAAATCTCTTGATGCTCATTTCGATCCTAGCATTTTCGTGCGGCCAAGCCGTCGCCGCGGAACCCTATGTGGGCACATGGTCCGGGAACAGATCGAACTGTACCGCCGTTGCGGATGTTCAACGCCAGACTGTCTACACATTGTACCGCGACGCGCTGTCGGTCCCTGCTCTCGGCTGCGAACACGCAAGGTTCCTCAAGACGCCTACGGGCTGGGTGGCGCGGGCCAGCCAATGCTACGGATCCAACCCGTCGGCCGAAGAGCCGTTCTCCCGTGTCATCCATATTGTTGTCGACGGTGCGACGGTGAGATTGACTTGGCCTGGCTTCGACAGCGGAGTTCTTGTCAGATGCTGAGGACAAGTGCTCTTCCTCTGGATCTACAGCGTCTAGGACGGCAGCTTCAGCACTAGATCACCCCGACAAGCAGCGCGGCTCCACCGAGGAAGCCAACGGCGCAGACCCACAGGAGCCAAAGCCCACTCACCCTGCATTCGAGAACCGCTGCAACCGGGTTGTCGGGATCGTAGTGGACCTCGACCTTATCGCCCTCGAGGTAGCGCTGTGATTGACCGCTGACGAGGCTCGGCAGCGAAGCCGTCACGTTTGCGCCGAAAGCGATGCGATCGGCGGCGTAGCGCTGGCCTGCGACGCTATAGCTGTAGACGATGCGGGATTTGAAGACTGCGCGCCAGGGTCGATAGCCGCCTCCGGACCTGTCGCGGGTCTCGAATTTCTGCAGGCCCGAAGCGTCGATGCGTCCTGCCGTGATGGGCCATTTGGCCGCCTGTTCCGCAAGTGACTTCTGGGCAAAGCCCATGCGCAGGACAAACAATCCCATGAAAAGCAGCAGGGCAGCGGCGCCGAGGTTCTGCGGCTTGGGCAAAAACGGGCGGATCGCTTCGAGGATGCCGCCGACGGAGAAGACCAATACCAGCGCGCCGACCACCAGCCCGGCCGAAAGCTGGACCATGAACTTGAAGGAGCCGTCGGGCATGGTGCGTTCGATCACGGCCTTGGCTGGATCGGCCGGATTGTAGAAGACGGTTACGCCGGCCCCGTTTGGAAATTTCGCAAGGGTTTCCGCCACGGCAAAGTTTCCAAGGTTCTCCTGCACGCTGTAGTGCGAACTGCGAAACTTCTTGCCGTTCACCTTGTATTCGAAGGTGATCGCCGGGAAGTTGCGCATCTCGGTCGACCCTCTGCTGTCCGAACCGGATCCCGAACTGGTCACCTCGCGAGCCTCGACCCGCGACGAGATGATCTTTCCCGGCGTTGGAGACCAGCGGCTGACCGCCCTCACCTCCCACCACTTCAGCAAGGTGACGAGGGACAGCATGCCGGCAACCGCGCAGGCAAACCCGACCAACAGAAATTTGAGTTCCAACTCTCACCCCCTTGGCACTTTTGTGCCATGCCCCGCACAGGCATATCACGGTGATGCGGATAGTGCGCCTGTCCAGAAGCCTGGAAACTACACAATCTTGATGCAAAAAGGCCGGCGGATCGCTCCGCCGGCCTTTCTTGATCGGCAATGAAATTGCGCTCAGTTCTTGGCCTTGTCGACCAGCTTGTTCTTGGAAATTCCCACGCGCCCGCAGGGCGAAGCCCGAGGACACGTAACGAAACGAACGTGGATTTCCTTCAGTTCTTGGCCTTGTCGACCAGCTTGTTCTTGGAAATCCACGGCATCATCGCGCGCAGCTTGGCGCCGACTTCCTCGATCTGGTGGCTGTCGTTGTTGCGGCGGATGCCCTTGAAGCGCGACATGCCGGCGCGATATTCCTGCATCCATTCCGAGGTAAACTTGCCGGTCTGGATGTCCTTCAGCACGCGCTTCATCTCGGCCTTGGTGTCTGCGGTGATGATGCGCGGGCCCGAGACGTATTCGCCCCATTCGGCGGTGTTCGAGATCGAATAGTTCATGTTGGCGATGCCGCCTTCGTAGATCAGGTCGACGATCAATTTGACCTCGTGCAGGCACTCGAAATAGGCCATTTCCGGCGCGTAGCCGGCTTCCACCAGGGTCTCGAAGCCGGCGCGGATCAATTCGACCAGACCGCCGCACAGCACAACCTGCTCGCCGAACAGGTCGGTCTCGCACTCCTCGCGGAAATTGGTCTCGATAATGCCCGAACGGCCGCCGCCGACGCCGCAGGCGTAGGAGAGCGCCAGGTCGAGCGCATTGCCCGAAGCGTCCTGGTTGACCGCGACCAAGCACGGCACGCCGCCGCCCTTCTGGTATTCGCCGCGCACCGTATGGCCGGGCCCCTTCGGCGCGATCATCACGACGTCGACCGAAGCTTTAGGCTCGATCAGGCCAAAATGCACGTTGAGGCCGTGGGCGAAGGCGATCGCCGCGCCATCGCGGATGTTCGGCGCGATCTCGGATTTGTAGATGTCGGCCTGCAGCTCATCGGGCGTGGCCATCATCATCAGGTCGGCCCACTTGGCGGCATCGGCTACGCTCATCACCTTGAGCCCGTCGGCCTCGACCTTCTTGGCCGTCGCCGAGCCGGCCTTGAGGCCGATGGCGATGTCCTTGACGCCGGAATCCTTGAGGTTGAGCGCATGCGCCCTGCCCTGGCTGCCATAGCCGATGATGGCGACCTTCTTGCCCTTGATCAGGTTGAGATCGGCATCGCGATCGTAATAGACACGCATTTTTCTTCCTTCCCGTTTTGAACCAGAGCATGATGCCGAAAAGTGTGAAGCGGTTTTCGGACGACATCATGCTCCATCTCTAGGTGTAGAGCCGGATTCAGATTTCAGGTCGATTCGACCTGAAATCATCCGGCTCTATGGGCCCTGCGGCCCGGTTTTTGCCCCGTAAAGAGCGAGAAACTGCTGCGTCGCCCGGACAGCATCGCCGCCGATCGCTGCATCAGTCAATTCCAGCCGGTCGCCAAGCAGCAAGCGGATCTGCACGTCACGGGCGACCAGCCCGAAAAAGGTGCGGAACGCCGTCTCAGCGTCGGAAAACTCGAGGAAACCAGCTTCCTTGCCTGCCGCCAGCACTGGCGTCAGGCGCCTGGCCAGCGCGAAGCGGCCATTTTCCAGCACGATGGCGCCGAGATCGTCCTTCCCCGAACTAGCATGGCCGACCGCCACCCGGTTCAGCGCGATCGAGGTGTCGCTCGAAATTACCGTGAGCCAGTCCGAAGCGAAGCGTTCGAGGCTCGCCGTCAGCGAAGCAAGGTCGAGCCCCTTGCGGTCGACCGGCACTACCCGCACCTTGGACGCCTGCCATTGTACCGTTGCCGTCAACAGCCCGTCGCGATCGCCGAACCATTTGTAGAGCGTCTCCTTAGAGCAGCTCGCCCGCCGCGCCACGGCGGTCATGGTCAACTGATCGCCCTCTTCGACCAGCAGGCGAAGGGCGGCGTCGAGGACGGCCTTCTGTCGCTCCGTCAGCGCCTCGCTGGTGTCGATGTCGGTCACAGCGTGCAACACAGTCTTTCCTCAGGAGGCAAACTCACCCGCAGTTCAGACACGAACGCGATGGCGTACCGTACGTTACGGTTCGGCTTTATGGCGTATTGCCCGACCCGGCGCAAGCCCTTATTTCTGTAGCGTGCTCCATGCGGGGGCATCACGGGAGACACGGACCATGCTCGCCGGATTGCTTGCCTTGACCGTTGCCGCAGTGTTCGCGGGTGCGGCTATCTACGTCAGCGTCGCCGAGCAGCCGGCGCGGCTTCGCCTCGATGACAAGGCATTGCTGCAGGAATGGCAGCCTTCCTACAAACGCGGCGCCGCCATGCAGGCCTCGATCGCCGTCATCGCCTGTATTCTGGGCCTCGTCGCGTGGTGGCTGACCGGCAATCTCGCTTATCTGGTCGGCGCCTTGCTGATCATCCTGCCTTGGCCATGGACGCTGCTGGTGATGATGCCGGCAAATCGGCTGCTGGAGGCAATGGACGCGAACACCGTCAATCCTGAAGCTCGGACATTGATCGTCAAATGGGGCAATCTGCATCTGGTCCGCGTCGGGCTTGGCGTTCTGGCGACGCTGGCGTTTCTCTGGGGCAGTGCCTGACCTCGCCGATCGGCGCCAGCTTCGGCACGAAGGCGTGTCACTCCACGACGGCCGGATGGCGCAGCCGCCCAAGCAGCGCTGACAGCGTGTCGAGATCATCATTGGAAAGCCGGGAGCCGACCAACTCCGCAATCGACCGGCCGTAGACGGCCCACATGCGGCGGCGCGTTTCGCGCCCGTTGCCGGTGATGCGGACTGTTTGTCCGCGGCCGTCATCGGCAACTGGAAGCTTCTCGACCAGCCCGTCGGCTTCGAGCCGCGCCAGGAGCCGGGAGATGTTGTATTGCGCAAACAGGGTACGCTCGGTGAGTTGGAACGGCCGCAATCCGCCCTCGCCTGCCTCGGCAAGCTCATGCAGGACGTCGTACCAGGCAAGCGACGGCAAGCCACTGTCCTTCAGCGCGTCCTCTGCTCTTTCCAACAGCTGGCGCGAGACCCGCATCAGGCGGGCCCAGGCCTTGATGGCTGGAGGTGAAGGAATCCCGGTCATGGTTGCAGCATAGGCGATAGATGCAATTGCATCAAGCTTGACGATCGATGCAAATGCATCTAGATAGATGCAATCGCATCAATCGTGAGAGGCAATTCCGATGAAGCATGAAATCTGCAAGATCGCCGACATTCCGGAAACAGGCAGCCTGATCGCTCCGTTTTTCGGCCGCGAGGTCCATGTCTACCGCAGCGGCGAACGTATCCGCGCCGCCGCCAATGTCTGCCTGCATTTCGGTGGCCCGCTCGACTGCAAGGACAGCAAGCTCGTCTGCCAATGGCACGGCGCCTCGTTCGACATGGCGAACGGTGATCGCCTCGAAGGCCCGGCGCCGAAGGGCTCCCGCCTGATGTTCCTCTCCACCCGCGTCGAGGACGGCGCCTTGAACTATGTCTGGGGAGAGTGAGATGACCGACAAGCTCACTCTCGTCAGCCACCATCTTTGTCCCTACGTGCGGCGCGCGGCGATTTCACTTCGCGAAAAGGACGTGCCGTTCGAGCGCATCGCCGTCGATCTCGCCAACAAGCCTGCCTGGTTCAAGGCGATATCGCCGCTCGGCAAGGTGCCGCTGCTCCGCGTTGAGCATGACGGCCAGGAAACGGTGATCTTCGAATCGCTCGTCATCCTCGAATTCCTCGAGGAAACCCAACCCAATCCGCTGCATCCCACCGATCCCTATGCCCGTGCCCGGCATCGCGCCTGGATCGAATTCGGCTCGGCAATCCTCAATGCCGTCGGCCGCTTCTATTCAGCGCCTACGGAAGCCGCGATGTTCGCTGAAAGCGAGGCGCTATCGGCAATGTTCGATCGCCTGGAAGTGGAACTGGCGAACGGCGCGGCTGGGCTATGGTTCGCCGGCGAGCGCTTTTCACTGGTCGACGCGGTCTACGGGCCGATTTTCCGCTATTTCGACGTCTTCGACCGGATCGGCGATTTCGACATCCTGGACGGAAAGCCGCATATCCAGGCCTGGCGCAAGGCACTGCGCGAACGCTCATCCGTAAAGGACGCGGTCGCTCCCGATTATGCGCAACGCCTCTATGCATTCTTGCAGGCCAAGGGTTCGCACCTTTCGGAAATCATCCGCCAAAACGATTCAACCACAGCGCTTCCGCAAGCCCGATCCGCCTGAACAGATCGACCACCCTTCCAGCCATCATCGAGGCAAGGATATTCGTTTCCGGCGGAATTCTTGCCACTGTCGCCACCAGCCTGTCGCGAACGCAGGTCTCCAGCGCAGTATCGATACGGTCCGTTCCGCGTAACTGATCGCCGCGCCGGCAATTGCGATATCCAGAGAATTGCCCATTTGCCCGACCAAACCCAGGCCAGACAATCCTTCAGCGCTGTCGCTAAATCAAGCCGCCGTCTCGGCCTGGAGGCTCAGCCTTCGGCAGCATCGAAAACCTTCCGCGCCTCGCGTACAGCGCCGTGATTGAGCTCGGCCCATTGGATCAGCTGATGCAATGGTCCAAACATCGAGCGCCCGAGATCGGTGAGGCTGTATTCGACGCTCGGCGGTTTGGTCGGAAACACCTGGCGATGCACATAGCCGTCGCGCTGCAGATCGTGCAGCGTCTGGGTGAGCATGCGCTGTGAAATATCGGGCACGAGGCGCCGCAACTCGCCAAAGCGGTACGGCTTCTCGGCCAAGGCCTCCATCAGCAGCGAACTCCATTTATTGCTTATGCCCTGGATCACGTCGCGAACCGGGCAATCCGCAAGGTTTCCGCCACCGCTGCCTGCTTTATAGATCTCGAGCTTCGATCTCAGATTGACGATCTTGCCGTCCATGGCTGGTTCCCTGGGTGTGCCTACCTCCCGCAAAACTGCCTTCTTTACGAGGATGGGTCAATTCCTATTTTAGTGCTGGTCTCTTTTTGAGACTAACATATGAACCCGCCGCTCCGGCGCAACGTCAGGACCTTTCATGACCGACACCCTTCTCGTCACCGGCGCCTCCGGCCAGCTTGGCCGCGGCGTCATCAATCATCTGCTTGACACGCTCAAGGTCTCGCCTCAGCGCGTCATCGCCGCCACCCGCAATCCGGAAAATCTGGCCGATCTGGCAGCGCGCGGCGTCACCATCAGGGCGGCCGACTTCGACGACACAGCATCGCTGGCCAGTGCGTTTACCGGCGCCGACAGGGTTCTGATCATTTCGACAAACGAGCTTGCCCTTCCGGGCAAGCGCCTGAAGCAACATGAGGCCGCGGTCGCCGCCGCAAAAAGCGCGGGCGTTTCGCATCTGCTCTACACATCGATGCCCAATCCGGAGCCAGGATCGCCGGTGCTGTTTGCGCCCGATCACCACGGCACCGAGCAGGCGATCAAGGCGAGCGGTATCCCCTACACCATCTTCCGCAACGGCTGGTACCAGGAGAACCTGTTCATGGCGCTGCCGCACGCCATCGCCTCGGGGCAGTGGTACACATCCGCTGGAGACGGCCGCATTGCCCATGGCGCGCGCGACGATATGGCAGCCGCGATCGCCGCCGGTCTCGCTTCGAGCGCAACCGAAAGCACGACATACACGCTGACCGGCCCCAAGGCCCACACGATGGCCGAGATTGCAGCCCTCGTCACCGAGGTCACCGGCAAGCCGATCGAAGTTGTCCAGCTTTCGGATGAAGCGCTGACCGAGGGATTGAAGGCAGCCGGCGTTCCCGAGGCTTTCGCCCCCGTTATCGTTTCCTTCGACACCAACACGCGCTCCGGCCGCATCGGCATGGTAACCGACGCGGTCGAGACGCTGTCCGGCAGGAAGCCGCAGCCGCTGAAGCAATTTCTTGAAGCAAACAAGGCGGCTCTGGTGAGCTAAGCCTCACAATGGCCGTGCCCTTCGAAGGGCGCGGCCATTTGTTTAGATAGCCACCTGCGTCCCGATCTCGACCACGCGTCCGGTCGGGATCTGGAAATATTCCGTCGCATCAGCCGCCGTGCGCGCCAGCCCGATGAACAGCTTGTCCTGCCAGACCGGCATGCCGGAATTGGGCGAGGCCTTGAGCGAGCGCCGCGACAGGAAGAAGGATGTCGTCATGATGTCGAACTTCCAGCCCTGCTTGCGGCAGATCGCCAGCGCGCGCGGGATGTTGGGCTGCTCCATGTAGCCGAAGGTCAGCGTCACCCGCATGAACAGCTCGTTGACCGTCTCCATCTTGACGCGCTCGCTGTCGGGCACGACCGGCTGCGGTGCCGTCACCACCGAAAGGATAACGTTCTGCTCGTGCAGCACCTTGTAGTGCTTCAGGCTGTGCATCAGCGCCGTCGGCGCGCTCAGCGGGTCGCTGGTCAGGAACACCGCGGTGCCCGAGACCAAATGCGGCTTCTTCTTCAGCAGATTGCCGGCAAGGAAATCCAGCGGGATCTCGTTCCGGCGGGTCTTTTCGAACAAATAGCGGGTACCGCGGATCCAGGTCCACATGGTCAGCACAATAACTGCGGCAATGGCAAGCGAGGACCAGCCCCCTTCAAACACCTTGACTATGTTGGCTGCAAAGAAGCCGGTATCGACGAAGGCGAACACCGCCATCAAGGCGACCGCGACGCCGAGCGGCCATTTCCAGATGCGCGTCATCACAACAAAAAGCAGTATGTTCGTCACCAGCATGTTGCCAGTCACCGAAATACCGTAGGCCGAGGCCAGGCGGCTGGATTCGCCGAAGCCGACCACCAGCAGCATCACCACCAGCGCCAGCATCAGGTTGATGCGCGGCAGATAGATCTGGCCCGACTGTTTTTCCGACGTGTGCTGGATGACGAAACGCGGCAGCATATTGAGCTGCACCGCCTGCCTGGTCAGCGAGAAAGCGCCGGAGATCACCGCCTGGCTGGCGATGACGGTCGCCGCCGTCGCCAGCACGACCATCGGAATAAGCGTCCAGCCCTGGTTCATCTCGAAGAAGGGATGACCGACAACGCCGCCATTTGCCAGCACGAAGGCGCCTTGCCCGACATAATTGAGCAACAGACAAGGGAACACGATTGCCAGCCAGGCGAGCACGATCGGCTTGCGGCCGAAATGGCCGAGATCGGCATAGAGCGCCTCGGCGCCGGTGACGGCGAGGAAGACCGCACCAACCGTGACGAAGGCGACGTCGGGCGAGTTGACCAGGAACGACACGATGTAATGCGGGCTGATTGCCAGCAGGATTTCCGGATCGGCGATGATGTGGTTAATGCCGGAAACGCCGATGGCCAGGAACCATAGCGCCGTGACTGGTCCGAACACCAATCCCACGCCGCCGGTGCCAAACCGTTGTACAGCAAACACGATCGCGAGGATGGCCAGTGTCAGCGGCACCACATAGGGCTGGAATGTCGGCGTGACGACATTCATACCTTCGACCGCCGATAGCACCGAGATCGCCGGCGTAATGACTGCGTCGCCGAAAAAAAGCGCCGCGCCGACGATGCCGATGCCGAGGATCACCGCCGAGCGCGTCGGGAAACTGTTGCGCGCCAGCGCCATCAGCGACAGCACCCCGCCCTCGCCGCGATTGTCGGCGCGGAGCACGAACATGATGTATTTGATGGTGACGGTGATCGTCAGCGACCAGATGATCAGCGAGAGTACGCCGAGGATGTCGCCACGGTTGGCGACGTTGCCACCGGCCGATGCGTGCAACGCCTCTCGGAATGCATAGATCGGGCTGGTGCCGATATCGCCGTAAACCACGCCGAGCGCACCCAGCATCAGCACCTTGGTGCTGTGCTGCTCGACCTCAGAATGGCTCGATTGTTCGACAGGTTCTGCCTCGTTACCAGCATTGGTAAGGGCCATGGACGACACTCCGATAAGCGGGCGGTGCTCTACGCTTGCTGCGCTGCAATATCAAGTGCCGTCACGTAATGGCTCCGTCCCGATATTGCGAGTCCTCCACGACTTGGCAGACTCAGTCCCATCGGCAGACCACCTGGAATGTCGCAACGGACACGTTTTTAAATAGCCACCTGCGTCCCGATCTCGACCACGCGTCCGGTCGGGATTTGGAAATACTCCGTCGCATCGGCCGCCGTGCGCGCCAACCCGATGAACAGCTTGTCCTGCCAGACCGGCATGCCGGAATTGGGCGAGGCCTTGAGTGAGCGCCGCGACAGGAAGAAGGATGTCGTCATGATGTCGAACTTCCAGCCCTGCTTGCGGCAGATCGCCAGCGCGCGCGGGATGTTGGGCTGCTCCATATAGCCGAAGGTCAGCGTCACCCGTATGAACAGCTCGTTGACCGTCTCCATCTTGACGCGCTCGCTGTCGGGCACGACCGGCTGCGGTGCCGTCACCACCGAAAGGATGACGTTCTGCTCGTGCAGCACCTTGTAGTGCTTCAGGCTGTGCATCAGCGCGGTCGGCGCGCTCAGCGGATCGCTGGTCAGGAACACCGCGGTGCCCGACACCAGATACGGCTTCTTCTTCAGCAGATTGCCGGCAAGGAAATCCAGCGGGATCTCGTTCCGGCGCGTCTTGTCGAACAAATAGCGGGTGCCGCGGATCCATGTGGACATGATCAACCCCATGCCGCAAGCGACCGTGATCGACACCCACCCGCCTTCGAGGATCTTGACGACGTTTGCGAGGAAAAATCCGGTATCGATCGTGCCAAACAGCAGTGTGAGCGCGGCTGCCAGTGCAAGCTGCCATTTCCACCGGAACCGCATCACCACAAACAGCAGGATGGTTGTCATCAGCATTTCGCCAGTCACCGAAATGCCATAAGCGGAAGCCAGCGAACTCGAACTGCCAAAGCCGACCACCAGCAGCATCACGCCGAGCGCGACCACCAGATTGACCCGCGGCATGTAGATCTGGCCGGATTGCATCTCGGAAGTATGCTGCACCTCGATGCGCGGCAGCAGATTGAGCTGCACCGCCTGACGGGTCAGCGAGAAAGCTCCGGAGATCACCGCCTGGCTGGCGATCACCGTCGCTGCCGTCGCAAGGCCAACCATGGGCATCAGGGCCCAATCGGGCAGCATCTGAAAGAATGGATTGGTGGGTTTGCCGCCGTTGGCCAGAACGAACGCGCCTTGTCCGAAATAGTTGAGGAGCAGACAAGGGAACACCACGGAGAACCACGCCAGCACGATCGGCCTGCGCCCGAAATGACCGAGATCGACATAGAGGGCCTCGGCCCCGGTGACCGCTAGGAACACCGCCCCGACCGTGACGAAGGCGCCGGTGGGCGTATTGGCCAGATAAGCGACCGCGTAATAGGGATTGATCGCCAGCAGGACCGACGGGTCGTCCAGCAGATGATAGACCCCGGCGGCGCCGATGGCCAGGAACCACGTTGCCGTCACCGGCCCGAACACGGCCGCCACCCTGCTGGTGCCAAAGCGTTGCACGGCAAAAAGCATTGCAAGGATGATCAGCGTAATCGGAACCACAAAGGTTTCCAGCGTCGGGGTTACCACTTCCAGCCCTTCAACCGCCGAAAGCACGGAGATGGCCGGCGTTATGATGGCGTCGCCGAAAAAAAGCGCCGCGCCGCAAAGTCCGATCCCCAGAATGAACCGGGCTCCCTTTGGATAAGCGTTGCGCGCAAGCGCCATCAGCGACAGCGTGCCGCCCTCACCCTTGTTGTCGGCTCTGAGTACGAAAGCGACGTACTTTATCGTGACGATGATCGTCAGCGCCCAGACGATAAGCGACAGCACGCCAAGGACGTCATTGCGCGCTACCGGTCCCGACGATGCGTGCAGCGCTTCCCGAAACGCGTAGATTGGGCTCGTGCCGATATCGCCGTAAACCACGCCCAACGCGCCCAGCATCAAAACTCTGGTGCTGTGCTGCTCGGCCTTGGAGTGGCTGGATTGTTCGATGGGTTCTGCCTCGCTACCAGCGTGGGCAAGGGCCATGGACGACACTCCCATAGACGTGCGGTGCTCTATACTGCGGGATGGAAAGGATGCGCTGCCATGCCGGGAACGCATGGCCTATCGGCTCGCCTCTCTCTACCAGCCACAAGCCTTCAGAAACCGCCTGACCGTTGCGGCCATGCCATACTCCAACGCATCGGCTGTCAACCCATGTCCGATCGACACTTCGGCCAATGCCGGGATGCGCCTGGCCAGTGCCGGCAAATTGCTCACCACAAGATCGTGCCCGGCATTGACCTGGAGCCCTGCAGCAAGTGCGGCATCCGCAGTCTTTCCCAATTTCTCCAATTCCTTCGCCGCCTTTGCCGAATCGGAATGATAGCTGCCGTATGGGCCCGTATAGAGTTCGATCCGGTCGGCGCCGGTGTCGCGAGCGGCTTTCACGCCATCGGGGTCCGGATCGGAAAACAGCGACACGCGAAAGCCTCCCTTCTTCAGGCGCTTGACGACCGGTGTCAGGAACGCAGCCTCGGCGGCGAAGTTCCAGCCATGGTCGGAAGTCGCCTGCGCCGGGTCGTCGGGCACCAGCGTCACCTGCTCCGGCTGATGCTTTTCCACAAGCGCCAGGAAATCCTCGGTCGGATAGCCCTCGATGTTGAATTCCGCATTCGGGAACTCGTCGTCGATCAGCGCCCTGATCTCAGGCAGATCGGAATGCCTGGTGTGCCGCTCGTCGGGTCGCGGGTGCACCGTCAGCCCATGCGCGCCGGCGGCAAGGGCGATGCGCCCGAGCCCTGTCACGCTTGGCCACGGCAGGTCTCGCCGGTTGCGCAGCATGGCGATGGCATTGAGGTTCACGGAAAGCTTTGCAGGCATTTGCACGGTTCCAGGCTGATCTCGGCGCGCATCTATACCGTCTTTAACGGGAACAGACAGAGGGTTTCAGGTGTTCCAAGGGAACGAAGAAAATCGAGCGCAAGGAGTTCCCTGTTGAATTTTCTCGATGCCGTACCGGCGATCCGCCGCATCGATACCGATCGCGAAGACCTCTTCGCCATCGATGTCGTCGGCCATGTCGCAGCGGCCGACGCCGAAAACCTGTTCGGATTGCTGGAGGCAGCCTACGCGCTGCACCCGAAAATCGACGTGCTGGTGCGCCTGATCGACCATGAGGGTGTCGACTGGACCGATGTATCGGACGAGACGATCGAACAGGGCATAGCTCATGCGGTGGAGCATATCGGCCGCTGCGCGGCGGTCGGTGAGCCGAACTGGATAGCGGAGGCAAGAGCCTTTTTGCCCGCCTCTTTGCCTATCGAACTCCGGCATTTCGGGGCCAAGGACGAAGCCGCTGCCTGGGAATGGCTTGGCGCCAACCCGATCGCCCAGCGCTGATACGGCCGCCCTATCGGACGATCGTCAGCCGTTCGGCCGCGCGCGTGATGGCGGTGTAGAGCCAACGCTGCCGGGTTTCCTTGAACGCCCAGCTTTCGTCGAAAAGCACGATCTCGTTCCACTGCGATCCCTGCGCCTTGTGCACGGTCAGCGCGTAGCCATAGTCGAAATCGTCGAAACGTTTCTTCTGTTGCCAGGGAATGTCGGCGTCCGGGTCTTCGAACGCCGCCTTGAGCAGCTTGATCTTGGCGACACTGCGATCCGGGTCGTCTTCCTCCGGCGAAACCAGCAGATTGATGCCGGGCTTGACCGTCTCGCGCGACGAGGTCATCACCTTCCACAACGAGCCGTTGAGCAGTCCCTTGGCCGGATCGTTGCGCAGGCAGACTAGCTTGTCGCCGGCTTGCGGATAATCGGCGTTGAACCCCTTCAGCTCGCGCAGCCGCTGGTTATAGCGACGTCGCGTACGGTTGGTGCCGACCAGCACCTGGTCCGCCTTCAGCACCAATTCCTGGGTTACGTCTTCCTTGCCGATCACTTGCGCCGCGCCATAGTCGCCGCGCATGAACTCGCGGCCCTCGCGCACGTCAAGCGCAAGCCGGATGATCGGGTTGTCACGCGCCTGGCGATGGATTTCGGTGAGCAGAATGTTCGGCTCATGGTCGGTGAAGAAGCCGCCGCCGGAGATTGGCGGCAACTGGCCGGGATCGCCGAGCACCAGGATCGGCGTGCCGAAGCTCATCAGGTCACGGCCGAGTTGCTCGTCGACCATTGAGCATTCGTCGATGACCACGAGCTTGGCCCGCGAGATCGGGCTCTGCCGGTTGAGCGAAAATGTCGGCGACATCGAGGTCTTGCCGGTCACCTCGTCCGATACCGATTCCTCGCCCTTCGGCCGGTAGATCAGCGAATGGATGGTGCGGGCATTGACCGCGCCCTTGGAACGCAGCACCTGCGCCGCCTTGCCGGTAAAGGCGGCGAACTGCACCTGGCCGTCGACATGCTCGGCGAAATAGCGCGCCAGCGTCGTCTTGCCGGTGCCGGCATAGCCGAACAGCCGGAACAGCTGCGGCCTGCCGGCTTTCAGCCAGCCGGCCACCGCCTTCAGCGCCTCGTCCTGTTGAGGAGAGAATTCCATCAGCGCGACAGACCGGATTCGCGAGGGAAAGTCGAGTGCCATGCCGTCGCTGCCGACCATGGCGCTGCGACGGATCAGGCTATCAGCGACAAACAGGAACGTAAAGAGAACAACGCCGGGCGACGACAGCTTACCCAGCCCGCTGCGGATCGTTCTCCAGCAGGATCGGCTTGCCATGCGGCGTAGCATGCGCGGCGCGTTCCCAGGCAGCGGCAAGGATATCGACGTCGTTCCTACCGGCAACGCCTTTGGTCGACAGCAGCTTTTCCAGCGCCGCCAGCCAGTGCTCGTAGTAATCGTGACCGTCGCTCGCGGCGCCCGGCCGCTTCACCTCGGTCGACAAGGCGTCCGCCCATTCGCTCCAGGAAAACAGCCCTCTGTCGTGCAGCGCCACTGTGATGGCGAAGGCTTCCGCTTGCCACGGCTCGGCAAACACCGACGCCTCGACACCGGCGGGCAATAAGGCGGCAACTGAGCTAGTCTCACGTCGGTTCAAGATAGCTCTCCCAGGCATCGATCGACACGACAAGTGTCGGATCGGCGCCCTCGCCCCAGATTTCGCCGCCGGTGAAGGCCACCGTATAGACCCATTGCGGGTTTTCGCCTTGGCCGTGCGCATTGGTGTCGGGAAAGACAAAGCCGTCGCGCACGGCCTCGACGACGCCTCGCTTGCCGCGTGCATAGCGCGGCAACCTGGTGTGGCCCGTCGGATGAAAGTTCTTGGTTCGCACGAGGTCGCCCGCCTTGAACCGCGCCGGCGCAGCGACCGGCCGGTCGCAGGGCCCGCCCTTGGCCAGCACCGCCGGAACATCTTTAGCCTTCAGCACCCTTTTGGGTGTCGCTGCCGGATCAACTGGGTTGCCCACGGTCAGATCGCGGTCGCTGACGAAACCATGGCGTTTGAGCAGCACCTCCAGTGCCTTGATCCAGATTTCGTAATAACTCGACGCATAGTAGTCGGCCGGGTGCAGCGATTCCCGCGCATGCCGGCTTTCGTCGATGGTCCAGGCGCCCATGGCGCCGGCGCACAAGGTCACGCCAAGCGCCCGCCTTTCCCAATCGGCATGGAAATAGGGTTCGTCCTGTTCGGGCGCGACCGGCCCGAAACCCATCTGTCCGCCGAGATCCTGCGGCCCGTTCATGCCGGCTCCCGCGCCAACGCCGTGCCGATCATGGCATCGCGTGTCACCAGATCGGCGAGCCGTGCCTCATCCCAGCCCTCCGTGCCCCTGGGCCGCATAGGCACGACCAGATAACGCAGCTCGGCGGTCGAATCCCATACCCGGATTGTCGTCGTCGCCGGCAAGGTCAGCCCGAATTCCTCGAGCACGCCGCGCGGATCGATCACCGCGCGCGAACGGTAAGGCGGCGCCTTGTACCAGACCGGCGGCAGGCCGAGCACCGACCACGGATAGCAAGAGCATAGCGTGCAGACGACGAGGTTGTGCGTGTCGGCCGTATTGAACACCGCCTGCATGTGCTCGCCTTGCCGGCCGGTGTAGCCGAGCGATTCGATGGCCGCCGTCGCATCACGCTTCAGCCATGCGGCAAACCCGGGATCAACCCAGGCCTTCGCCACCACCTTTGCGCCGTTGCGCGGCCCGATCTTGGTCTCGTAGGTGTCGACGATAACGTCGATCGCCGCCGGATCGATCAGGCCTTTGCGGGTGAGAATCGTCTCCAGCGCGCGCACGCGCGCCGCAAAAGGATCAAGCTCGTTGTCGTGGTCGTGATTGTGCGGCATGGCGTCAAATTACGATCGCGGACACCCGGCCGCAAGCACCACGGCTTGGGCCAGCGCTATTCGGCTGCCGCCTTCTGCGGCACCGGTTCTTCCTCGTCGTCGAACAGTGACGGCTGGTCGACCGCCTCGACCGGGCTCGGCTCGCCCCGGTGCCCCGCCCATACGCTGACGAGCCAGCCGGAAAAATGCTCCATGTAGACGTAGATGACGGGCGTGACGAACAGCGTCAGTGCCTGCGAGGCGACCAGGCCGCCGACCACCGCCACACCGAGAGGCTGGCGCAGTTCCGCGCTCGCGCCAGTGCCGAGCGCGATCGGGATGGTACCCATCAGCGCGGCAAGCGTGGTCATCATTATCGGCCGGAAGCGCATCAGGCAGGCCCTGTGGATGGATTCGACAGGGGACATCCCCTCGCGCCTGAGTTCTAGCGCCACGTCGATCATCATGATGCCGTTCTTCTTGACGATTCCGATCAGCATCAGGATGCCGATCACCGCGATCACCGACAGATCCATCCCCGCCAGCCGCAGTGCCACCAGCGCACCGAGCACCGCCGACGGAAGCCCGGTCAGGATAGTGAGCGGATGGATGAAGCTCTCATAGAGCATGCCGAGAACGATATAGATGGTCAGGATCGCGCCGCCGATCAGCAGCCCCTGGTTGGAAAGCGAATCCTGGAAGGTCTTCGCCGTGCCCGAGAAAGTGGTCGAGATCGTCGGCGGCATGCCGATCTTTTCCTTCAGCGCATTGATGTGGCTCACGCTGTCGCCGAGGGCCACGCCCTGCGGCAGATTGTAGGAGATGGTCACAGCCGGAAGCTGGCCGAGCTGGTTGACGGTCAAAGCACCGGCGGTCCGATCGACGCGGGCGAAGGCTCCAAGCGGTACCAGACTGCCGCTGACCGTCCTTACTTTGATCGCCAGCATCCGTTCGGGCGACCACTCGATCTTCGGGTCGAGCTCCATGACCACTTTATAGCTGTCGGCCGAACCGAAGATGGTCGACACCTGCTGGGTGCCGAAACCGCCATAGAGGCTGGAGCGCAACGTGTCGGTATCGACGCCAAGCGTCGCTGCCTTGTCGCGGTCGATCACCAGCGTCGCCTGCAACGCGTTGTTCTGCAGATCATTCGTGACATCGGTGAAGGCGCCATGATCGGCAGCCATCGCGTCCGTCAACTTTTGCGCCCAGACGTTCGTCAGGCCGGTATCGAGGCCCTGCACGGCAAGCTGGTAGGCACTCGCCGAAGAGCGCGCGCCGAGCCGCAGATTCTGCACCGGTTGCATGTAGGTTTCGATGCCGGACACATTGGCAAGCTGGCGCCGCAGATCCGAAAGTACCTTGTCGATGTTCGGTCGCTGGTCCTTGTCTTTCAGCTGCACAAACAGCTGGCCCTGGTTGAGCGCATTGTTTCCACTGCCCGCCGACCAGCCGACATGCGCGACGTAAGGCGAATGGGTGAAGACATCCGCCACTTGCCCCTGAAGCTTCACCATGGCGTCAAACGAAATGTCCTGGCGCGCAATGGTCGTCACCGAGACCTGGCCGATATCCTCCTGCGGAAAGAAGCCCTTCGGCGATATCTGGATCAGCCACACGGACAGCCCGGCGGTCACGAGGAATACAAGGAAAACCAGGAAATTGTGGCGAAGGCAGAATGTCAGCAGCCTGTCATAGCCCCGCATGAAGACGTTTTGCCTATGGTGCTCGCCATGCGCCGCCTTCTGCTCGGCTTTCGATAGTGACAACAGCCGCGAGCACAGCATCGGCGTCAACGTCAGCGAGACGAACATCGACGCCAGGATGGCGACCGTCACCACCACCGCGAATTCGTTGAAGATGCGCCCGATCACGCCGCCCATCAAAAGCACCGGAATGAACACGGCGACCAGCGAGATCGAGATCGATATGATGGTGAAGCCGATTTCGCGGGCGCCCTTGAGCGACGCCTCGAGGGCCGAGAGCCCGTCCTCCTCCATATGGCGGAAAATATTTTCCAGCATGACGATGGCATCGTCGACGACAAGGCCCACCGCAAGCGTCAGCCCCATCAATGAGACGTTGTCGATGGAAAACCCGAACAGGTACATCACGCCCAGCGTGGCGATGAGCGAAATCGGTACCGCCACTGCCGGGATGACCGTCGCCGTCACCCGGCGCAGGAACAGGAAGATCACCATCACCACGAGCGCGATGGTGAGCAGCAGCGTGAACTGCACGTCGTCCACCGCCTCGCGGATCGACGTCGAGCGGTCGTTGAGCAACTGGATGCTCGCCGTCGCAGGCATCTGACCCTCGAAGGAAGGCAGCATCGCCTTGACGCGGTCGACGACATCGACGGTGTTGGCATCCGGCTGGCGCTGCACGGCCATGATGATGGCGCGGGTGCCGTCGTACCAGCTTGCCGTCGTCGTGGTCTCGACCGAATCGATGACGCGGGTCACCTCGCCGAGCCGCACCGGATGGCCGTTCTTGGTGGCGATGATGATGTTGGAGAACCCCGCCGCATTGGTGAGCTGCGTGTTCGCGGTGATTGTCAGCTGCTGTTTGTTGTTCTTGAGCACACCGAGCGGCGTGTTGCTGTTGGCCGAGGCAATGGCCGTTTGCAGCTGGTCGATCGAAATGCCGCGTGCGGCGAGCGCCGTCGGATCGATCTGGACGCGCACGGCATATTTCTGCTGGCCGTAGATCGAAACCTGCGCAACGCCGTCGATCGTCGACAGCGATGGCGAAATCACATTCTCGGCAAACGCATTGAGATCGGTCAGCGGAATGGTGTCGCTGACAAGCGACATCAGCAGGATCGGCGCGTCGGCTGGATTGACCTTGCGGTAGCTCGGCGGGCTGGTCATCTCCGGCGGCAATTGTCGCTGCGTGCGTGCGATCGCCGCCTGCACGTCGGCGGCGGCTGCATCGATGTCGCGGTTGAGCACGAACTGAATGGCGATCGAGGTCGAGCCGAGCGAGTTGGTCGTCGAGATCGAATCGATGCCTGCGATAGTGGAAAACTGCTTGATCAGAGGCGTTGCTACCGAGGTCGCCATGGTTTCCGGCGAGGCTCCAGGCAGCGAGGCCGAGACGTTGACAACCGGAAATTCCGCGCTTGGCAGCGCCGCGACCGGCAGGAATTTGTAAGCAAATAGCCCGCCCAGAATCAGGGCGAACGACATGAGCAGCGTGGCGACGGGCCTGCGGATGCAGAATTCGGAAATCATGGCTGCGTTCCGCCCGTACGGTCAGCCTCGGCGACCTTCGGAGCCGCCTGGTCGCCGGTGCCGGTCGAAGCCTTGCCTTCGCGCACCGCCGCACCGTTTTTCAGCTTGGTCTGACCCTCGACGACGACACGCTCACCGCTTTTCAAACCCTGACTAATCGCGGTGTTGGCGCCTTCTGTCAGCGCGACTTGCACGGGCCGCATTTCAACTGTGTTGTCCGGCTTGATCACATAGACGAACGGGCCCTTCTGGCTGGGCTGGACGGCGACCGTCGGAACGGACGTCATTTGCGGCATGATGCCGGCATCGAGCACGACATTGACATATTGGCCCGGCCACAGCGAAAGATCGGCGTTGGGCACGCTGGCCCGCGTTGCGATCGTGCCGGACGCCGTGTCTACGCTGGAATCGACGAAATCCAGCGTTCCCTTGCCGATCGGCTTCGGGTCGCCATCCTTGGTCAGCGTCACCGCACCTTGCTGCGCCGCCGCCAGCGCCTTGTGCAGCAAGGCAAGATCGCTTTCGGGGAGATTGAAGTTCACCTGCAGCGGGTCGACCTGCGTGATCGTCACCAGCGGAGTCGACGTGCTGCTGCCGTTGCTGGTGGTGACGAGGTCGCCGACCGCGACGCTGACCGCGCCAAGCCTGCCGGAGATCGGCGCCCTGATTGTGGCGAAGCCAAGCTGGATTTGGTCTGCATCGATCGTTGCCTTGTCGGCGTCGACGGTGGCCGCGGCGGATTTCTGCGCCGCGACAGCCTGATCGTAGGTCTGCTGTGTCCCGGCCTGCCTGGCGACGAGATTTTTGGCGCGCTGAAGATCGGCCGTCGCACTGGCAAGCAGTGCCTGGTCTTTCGCGAGCGTCGCCTGATCGCGTGCCAGTTGCGCCTTCAACGAGCGATCGTCCAGCGAGAACAGAAGGTCTCCGGCCTTCACCATCTGTCCGTCCTTGACCGCGATTGCGACGATCTGGCTCGAGACCCGTGCGTTGATGCTGACCACGGCAGGAGAGGACACGAAGCCGATGGCATAGCGCCGGACCGGGAAATCGGCCGTCGAAGCGGTGGCGGCAACCACCGAAGTCGAACGCGCGGCATTTGCCGCTGCAGCGGGTTTGTCCGCGGCCGCCGTCGTCTGCCTCGCCGACAGAATCTGCTGAAGACCGCTCCTTGCGCTGGGCGAAAGATAGAACCACGCCGCGGCAACGCAGGCTGCAGCGATCACCGCAAACACGATCTTTCCGCGCATCGACAAAAGGCCTCTCGATCCGACACGCCGCTATCCGGTGGCCGTAGTCTAGCTCAACTCGCAGCCGATTGCCGCGCTTTTGCCAGATAATAGAGGATGCCGAAGGCGAAAAAGGGCCAAAACCCGTCATTACGAAGATTTAATGTGCAGTGCACAATAAAACGGCAGCTAACGCAGCATCGGCCACAGTGTCGCCGCCAGCATCACGCCCATGGCGATGTTGAACCATTTGAGCCGCACCGCATCCGCCAGGAAACCGCGCAGCGCCATGCCGAAACCGGCCCAGGTCGAAATGCTCGGCAGCATGACGACGGCGAAAGCGGCTGCGATCAGCACCACCGACACAAACGGGCGTTCCGGGTTCGTATAGACGGCCATGGCTGTAATCGCCATCACCCAAGCCTTGGGATTGACCCACTGGAAAGCCGCAGCCTCCATGAAGCGCATCGGCTGGCCCTTCGCCTCGCCTTCGCCGCCGAGCGCGCGACACGGCGATCTTCCAGGCGAGATAAAGCAGATAGAGGCCGCCGGCGATCTTCAACCCGGTATGCAGCACCGGAAAGGCCGTCAACACGGCGCCAAGCCCGAGGCCTACGGCCAGCAACAGCACGAGGAAGCCGATGCCGATGCCCAGCATGTGCGGCACGGTCTTGACCAAGCCGAAATTCACGCCCGACGCCAGAAGCATGAAATTGTTCGGGCCCGGCGTGATCGAGGTCACGAAGGCGTAGACCAGCAGGGCAAGGAATGCATCCAGCGTCATAGCTTCCTCCCAATTAAGTCAACACTATTGTCCTTTTACGACCGTCGCGCAAAAGCCACTCCAGGGGCGCAGCCGGGCCAGGCGATCGCGTAGCGACGGAACAGACATGCGGCGCCAGAGCATCTTGCAGCCGAGTGGAATCACTTGGCACCGCAGAAACGCGGCTAAAACAACTGGATACTGGAAGCTACATCCCTTGCGGGCCGCGGTTCATCGCCGCCACTCCGGTACGGCAGATTTCAACTAGCCCGAGCGGTTTCATGATGGCGATGAACTGATCGAGCTTGGAGCCCTTGCCGGTGATCTCGAAGATGAAATGCTCGGTGTTGGCATCGATGACGCTGGCGCGGAATGCATCGGCGAGCCGGAGCGCCTCGACGCGGGCTTCGCCGGTGCCGGCGACCTTGACCAGCGCGAGTTCCCGCTCCAATGGCCGCTCCTGTCCGAATTCCTGCGACCGCACGGTGAGATCGACGACGCGGTGCACCGGCACGATGCGCTCGAGCTGGTGCTTGATCTGCTCCAGCACATGCGGGGTGCCGCGTGTCACGATGGTGATGCGCGACAGGTGCTTTTCGTGCTCGGTTTCCGAGACCGTCAGGCTCTCGATGTTGTAGCCACGTCCGGAAAACAGGCCGATGACCCGGGCAAGCACGCCCGGCTCGTTGTCGACCAGGACCGAAAGCGTGTGGTTCTCTGGTTTTTCCGTCTCCTTGGCGATGAAATAGGCGGAGCCGGTCGGTTGCAACTGTGCGTTCATGACATGAATCTCGATTTCAATCTTTTGCGCTAATCTGCTGTTTTCGCACAGCTTCCTTGAACCAGGCTACACCAGTTCCCTGCCCTTGGCGTCGATAGCGTTGGCCACAGCTTCGTCCGTCGCCTCGTCAGGCAACAGCATCTCGTTATGCGCCTTGCCGGACGGGATCATCGGGAAGCAGTTGGCGAGCGTCGCCACGCGGCAGTCGAACAGGACGGGCTTCTTGACCCCGATCATCTCCTTGATGGCGTCATCGAGCTCGTCCGGTTTGTCGCAGCGAATGCCGTGGCCGCCATAGGCTTCGGCGAGCTTGACGAAATCCGGCATCGCCTCGGTGTAGGAGTGCGACAGCCGGTTGCCGTGCAGCAGCTGCTGCCACTGCCGCACCATGCCCATATACTGGTTGTTGAGGATGAAGATCTTGATCGGCGCCTCGTGCTGCACCGCCGCGCTCATCTCCTGCATCGTCATCTGCACCGAAGCGTCGCCGGCGATATCGATGACCAGCGCATCCGGGTGCGCGATCTGCACGCCGAGTGCCGCCGGCAGGCCGTAGCCCATCGTGCCCAGCCCACCAGAGGTCATCCAGCGGTTCGGCTTCTCGAAGTGGTAGTGCTGCGCCGCCCACATCTGATGCTGGCCGACCTCGGTGGTGATGTAGGTGTCGAGGTCCTTGGTCAGCGCATAGAGCCGCTGGACGGCATATTGAGGCATGATCACCTCGTGGTTCATCTTGTAGGCGAGCGAATCGCGGGCGCGCCATTTGGCAATCTGCTCCCACCATGGGTGAAGCGCCTTCTTGTCGGCCTTGGCGGTTGCCCGCCACAGCCGCACCAGATCCTCCAGCACACGCCCGACATCGCCGATGATCGGCACGTCGGTGTGGACGTTCTTGTTGATCGACGATGGGTCGATGTCGATGTGGATCTTCTTCGAATTCGGCGAAAACGCTGTCAGCCGCCCGGTGATGCGGTCGTCGAAGCGCGCGCCGATGCAGAGCATGACGTCACAATCGTGCATCGCCATGTTCGCTTCATAGGTGCCGTGCATGCCGAGCATGCCCATCCAGTTCTTGCCCGACGCGGGATAGGCGCCAAGGCCCATCAGCGTCGAGGTGATCGGAAAGCCGGTGAGGTCGACCAGCTCGCGCAGCAGATGGCTCGCCTCCGGGCCGGAATTGATGACGCCGCCGCCCGAATAGATGATCGGCTTCCTGGCGCCGGCCATCAGCTCGACCGCCGCCTTGATCTTTTCCAGATCGCCCTGGACCTTCGGTTGGTAGCTGGTGCGCGGCGCCGTCTGCGGCGGGACATAGATGCCCTTGGCGAACTGCACGTCCTTCGGGATGTCGACGACGACCGGACCGGGGCGCCCTGTGGTTGCCACATGGAAGGCCTCGTGGATCGTTGCCGCGAGCTCGTTGACGTCCTTCACCAGCCAGTTGTGCTTGGTGCAGGGCCGCGTGATGCCGACCGTGTCGCACTCCTGGAACGCATCCGAGCCGATCAGCGAAGTCGGCACCTGGCCGGTCAGGCAGACCAGCGGGATCGAATCCATCAGCGCGTCCTGCAATGGCGTCACCGCATTGGTGGCGCCCGGCCCTGAGGTCACCAGCATGACGCCGGCCTTGCCGGTCGAGCGCGCATAGCCTTCCGCCGCATGGCCGGCGCCCTGCTCGTGGCGGACGAGGATGTGCTCGACCTCGTCCTGCTGGAAGATTTCATCGTAGATTGGCAGAACCGCGCCGCCCGGATAGCCGAAAACATGCTTGACGCCATTGTCCTTCAGCGCCTGCACCACCATTTCGGCGCCTGTCATTTCGCGCCGCTCATTCTGTCCACTGCTCATCGGTCTGGTCCCGTACTGTTCGCCATCGGGCGATTGCTGGTCGTTTAGTCGTGTTTCGGGCAATAAAAAAGGCCCCCGAGGGAGCCTGTGTCTTGCGCATGGGAGGTCATCGCCTGGCGGTTACACCGCCTTGCCCACGCGCTTTCCTACGAGAATGAGTGCCTTTTTCATGGTCGCGGACAATAGAATTGGTTTGACGCCGCTGTCAACGGCGAATGTGCACTTGGCCTGACGTCGGCACATCCGCCCATTGTGCACCCGCGCGGCCTTTCCGCCGCGCGGGTCTTCCGTTTCAGGCCCAGAGCACCACACCCCTCGCCTTGGCCCAGCGCTCGATGATCTTGCGCTCTTCGAGCGAGGCGAGACGATTGCCGAAACCGCGCACCAGCACCGCACGGTTTTGCGGGTCGAGTTCGATCGTCAGCAACCGCTCGATCTTGCCGAGCGCCGAGCGCCGCAGCACCCAGATCGAGGCATTGCCGGCGATGCATTTGGCCGCGTATATCGAGACGCAATGATGCATCGCCCGACTCTCGGCGACCAGATCCTCGGCCGTCTTCAACTGACGGACGAAGAAGCGCTCGCCATGCGCCTTTGCCTCCTTGGTCGACGGCTGCCAGTCCCAGTCGTCGAGGCGCGAGCCGTGCCAGGCGCGACCCTGCGACTGCGTCCCGGCAGTACGCGTGGCCCGCCCGGCAGCGCGGCGGCGCATTGCCTCGATGCGTTCGATCACGGCAATGTCGCGATGCCAGTCCAACATCTGCCGACGCAGCGAGGCGAGCGTGCGACCCTTCACGCTGTACGCCGCATAGCGCTGGTGCACGGCGCTGATATAGTCGCATAGATCGTCGATCTCCTCCTTCGACGCGGGCTGCCCGCAGAAGAACCGTGTCACCTCGCGCCAGAAGGCCAGATCGTTACGTGGCGTGCGCGCGATTTTCGACTTGGCAAGTCGGGCCGCCAACCCGGAATCATCCGTGTAGGACCGGGCGATTGCCACCCAAAATGCCTCGTCGAACGTGAAATCGCCGGGCAAGTTCAAGAAGCAATGCACCTCCTTGCGAGACAGCCACGCACAGGCGCCCGCCTTGTAAAGCGAGTCACCACGCGCCACTGCGATATACCAAGCCTTGCGAAGCGCAATCTCGCCGGCATTCAACCCCGAGCTGTCCAGCCAGATCCCCTCGAGCGCGGCTGTAACCGGGTAGCGCGCATAGAGATGACGCGCCGCGGCCAGCCGCAGCCGCGCGGGGTCGCGCGTCTTCAGCTTTGGACGCCACAGCGCGCCGTCGCGGATCGCCATGCCGGCAAAGCCCCGACGTGCCTCGTCGAGCGCCCGCTCGAAATCCGGAGCGGGACGCGGGACGGGAAAAACCCGCCGCAGCGTTACGGCATATGCTTCAATGCGTTCGCGCTCGGCGTCCTGCCTGCGCTGGATCATGGACTTTGCCATGGCCGTTCATCCTGATTGGAACCCTGTCAGCCGCACGCAATTCCAGCGTCGGCACGGAATGTGTCGATCTGGATCGCCGGGTCATTGACAGGTCTCCTTTCAGGACGACGGATCAGAATGGGCGGCTTCTCTAAGCTCGCCGCCAATTTGACGCAAGAGCTATTCTTTCCACGCCCGCGATCGTTTGACGGGTGTTGCAAAGGTGCATCGTTGTCGCCATCACGGTGTCCGGCCGATGCGTTTCCAGTAGATGAGGGTGCCTGTCAGCCCGCCATGCGGCTTCAGCGCATAATCCGGTATTTCGCCGGCCAGCGTGAAGCCGAGCTTTTCATAGAGGCCGGAAGCCCCCTCCTCTTTTGCAGTATCCAGGACCAACAGCGTGCGGCCTTTCTCCACGGCAACAGCTTCCGCCGCCTCCATCATGCGGGTTGCGATGCCCTTGCCGCGATAATCGAGGCGGGTCATCAGCTTGGCGATCTCGGCCCGGTGCGGCTGGTTGGGAGGGCAGTCGAGCAGCAAGGTGACGGTGCCGACCAGAGCCTCGCGGTTCCAGGCAGCCAGCACCACCCTTTCGCCTCTGGCGGCCGCCTGAAGCGACTTGTTCCAGAAGGCTGCGGCTATCTCCGTCGCCAGCGGGTGCATGAAGCTGACCGAGCCGCCGGCGGCAACCGTCCCGATCAGCAAATCGACCAGCATTTTTTGCGTTCCGTCAGTATTGCTGATCAGGTTGATTTCTACTGAATCCATTTGGTCTCCTCTGTCGCAACGACGGTGAATCGAGCGGCAGCATGATCTGCACCGTCAGTCGAAATGACTGAATCGCTTCCGCTTCCTGGCCCGGCGGATTTCCGCGATACGCTCGGCGTCTTCCTCTTGCAGATGTCGCCCGCGTTCCAGCAGTTCGAGCGTGTATTCCTCATAGGTCAGGCCCAGCCGCTCGGCTTTGTCCAGCCGCATCAGCATGATCTCGCGGCTCGGCACTTTCCATGCCTGGGCATGGGCGGTCCGCCAGGCAAGAAAGACATAGGGGTCGCCCTTGCCCCAGGGCGGACCGTCATAGTCGTCGAGCGGCGGACCACCATTGTCGGAGCGTTTCGGACGGCGCGCCTTCACCTCAGCTCCTGGCCAACGCAACCAGATAGTCGGCGGCGTCCGGCCCCGGAGCGTGAAAGACGCAATCGGATGGCGCGCCGAGCGCCAGGCAGTCGCCGGGTTCGAGCCTGTGAACGATGTCGCCCTCGGTGAATTCCAGCCGCCCGGAGATCAGCCATATCTGTTGCCTGATGAAGGCATAGGACGCCGCCGGGAAACTTACCTTGGCGCCCGCCGGCAACTGGATCCGGATCAGTTCGAGCGGCATGTCGGAGACCGGCGAAAGGTGCCGCCGCACATAGCCCGTAGCCGGATCGCGCCAGACCGGCTGGTCACGTTCGCGAAGCAGGCCACCGCCTTGCAATTCCGCCCTTGCTATCAAAGTGGAAAGCGTCATGCCGAAGGCGGCCGCAATGCGTACAAGAAGTGCCGCCGTCGGGCTCGTCATGCCGCGCTCTATCGTGCTCAGCATGGCTTTCGAGACATCGGACCGCTCCGCCAATTCAGCCAGGGACCAGCTGCGAGCCACCCTTTCGGCATGTATTCTTCTGCCGATGGTCGAGGAAATATCGTTCGCTATATCATCCATTAATCCAATATATCGAAATTTTTCTACGGAGCAACGGCCGTTTCGTCCAGTTTTCGCAAACTCCTTAATGTCCGCTAAACCATCCGGCCTCATCCCACCTTAACCCCGTTCGCCTAGGCTCATCGCTTGGGAAAAGGGGATCGGCCTGTCCATGCTCGTTGAACGCGAAGCCTCCATTGGAGAACCGACTTTGCTGGAGCGCCGCAGGGCGGAGCAGAACGACAAGCGGATTCTAGGCAATGTCGTGCAATGCGACGGCGCGCGCGCCACCATCAGCGCCTATGCCGACGATATCGAAGGCACGGTCACCGGCCTGTGGAGCGTCGGCAAGATGATCTCGATCAATCTCGGCACATCACGAACCGTCGGCCTGGTCTACGAAATCGGCAAGTTGGATCGTGCCTGGAGCAGCGAGGGCCAGAATCCGATCGAGGTCAGCATCGAATTGATCGGCGAGGTGCGCGACGGTGCCGAACCCGGCGCGAAGCCGGTCTTTGACCGTGGCATCACGACCTATCCGCATATCGGCGCCATTGCCCATCGTATCCGCAGCCGCGACCTGCAGGCCGTCTACGATCTCGCCGGGCGTCATTCGATCACCATCGGCACGCTGTCGCAGGACGAGGCCATCGACGCCAATATCGCCATCGACGATACGCTGGCGCGGCATTTCGCCATTGTCGGCACCACCGGGGTCGGCAAATCGACTGCCGTGTCGCTGCTCTTGCGCAAGTCGATCGCCGCCCGGCCCGACCTGCGCGTGCTCATCCTCGATCCACACAACGAGTTCGCCGCGTCGTTGCCCGAATATTGCGTCAGAGTCGATTCGACGACTCTCGACCTGCCCTTCTGGATGTTCAAGCTCGAGGAATTTGCCGAGGTGCTGTTTCGCGGCCGCGAGACGGTCCCGGAAGAGGTCGACGCCTTGCGCGATCTCATTCCCGCGGCCAAGAACCTCTACCGCAATCCGAACTCCGGCAACTACCTACGGCGCAGCACCGACGCGCTGACCGCCGACGCGCCGGTGCCCTATCGCATTGCCGACCTCATCAAGCTGGTCGACGAGCGCATGGGATTGCTGGAAAGCAAGAACGATCGCCCGACCCTCAGGTCACTGAAGACACGTATCGAATCGGCGGCATCCGATCCGCGCTACCGTTTCATGTTCAACTCGCGCCTGATCGAGGACACCATCCACGAGACGATCGGCAACATTTTCCGTGTGCCGCATCACGGCCGCCCGGTGACCTGCTTCGAAATGGCCGGTATGCCGTCCGAGGTGGTCAACTCCGTGTGCTCGGTGCTGGCGCGGCTGGCCTTCGACCTGGCGTTGTGGAGCGAAGGCCGCTTGCGGCTGCTCTTCCTATGTGAGGAAGCACATCGCTATATGCCGGCCGATCCGCGCCTCGGTTTCGCGCCGACGCGGCACGCGCTGTCGCGCATCGCCAAGGAAGGCCGTAAATATGGCTGTTATCTCGGCGTCGTCACCCAGCGCCCGGGCGAACTCGATCCGACCATCCTGTCGCAGTGCTCGACATTCTTTGCCATGCGACTCGCCAATGAGCAGGACCAGGCGATCATCCGCTCGGCGATCGCCGATTCCTCGGCTTCGACGCTGGCGTTCCTGTCTTCCATGGGCCAGCGCGAGGCCATCGCCTTCGGGGAAGGCGTGGCGACGACGATGCGGATGAAGTTCGAAAAACTCTCCGAGGATTTGATCCCCGGCACCGCCAAACGCGAGAATGCCTTGCCGTCCGAAACCGGCGACGAGGTCGACCTCGTGGCGATCGTCGAACGGCTGCGCAACGTGCCTAAATCACAGCAGGCAATGCCTTTCGCGGAAGTCGTCGATCCGGGCCGGCAGGCCGGCGATTCGGACTATCGCAAGCCGTCGGCCGCACGCACCCAGCGGAACGACGATTTCGACTTACGCTACGGCCTCAAGCCGGCGACCTTCGGGCTACGCCCGCAAAACGAATAAGTCGGGCGACTTTAGGCAGACCTCATCGGTGCGGCCGCAGGTATCAAAGCTGAGCTTCGATGGCTGCCTTGTCTATGACTGACCACACCCGGCGAATTTTCTCTCGCTCAAACTCATAGAATACGTTCTCGGCAAACGAAATTCTCTTCCCGCTCACATGGAGGCCAAGGAACGTTCCCCTTGGCGCGCAGTCGAAGCTTAGCCGGCTCGCTACATAAGGTGGATCGGCAACCAATAGCTGAATGTCGAAGTAAAGGTCCGGAATTTCGTCGAAGTCTCTCTCCAACATTTCGAGATAGCCGGACAATCCGAGTTTGCGACCGTTGTGGGTCACTTCATCATGGACAAATCGCCCCAGATTTGGCCAATCCTGCTTGTTCAGGCATGCAATATAGCCCCGGTAAAGATCGGAGAGGTCGGATTTAGTCACGGCAGCACCTCTAGTTCCGGCAAGCCCCGCAAAGGCAGCATCTCAGCTTGACTGGGTGACGTCGGTCTGCGTGCGCCGGAAACGCAGAAAACGATACCAGACGGCCAGCATCACGAATTCAATGACGGAATTTCAGGCGCAGACGCGGTTGCGCCCTTGCCTCTTCGCCTCATAGAGCTGGCGGTCGGCGCGGCGATAGAACTCCTCGGCGGTTTCCTTGCGATCCCAGACGGCAAGCCCGACGCTGGTGGTGATTTTCAGTCGGACATTGCCTGTCAGCACCGACATGTTGGCGATCGCCTTGCGGATGCGCTCGGCGAATTTGGACAGCAGCTCGGCGTCCATATTGGGCGTGACCACCGCGAACTCCTCGCCGCCCAGGCGCGCCACCACGTCGTGATAGCGTGTCATGTCCTTGAGACAGTTGGCGACGGCCCGCAACACTTCGTCGCCGACATCGTGGCCGTGGCTGTCGTTGACCTGCTTGAAATGGTCGAGGTCGAGGATCATCAGCCCTACTGGTTTCTCGATGCGACGGAACTCTTCGAGATATTCCTTCAGCGCATCGTCGAAGTAGCGCCGGTTCTGCATGCCGGTGAGGCTGTCGGTGAGCGCCGCATGCTCCAGCGTCTCCGAACGCGCGCTGAGCGAAACGGTCATGGCGCGCAGCTTGCCTTCTTCCGTCGCCTGCTTTCGGATCAGCGGGTAGATGAAGAAAATACCGAAGAACAGGGCAGTCGCCAGCAGCACACCGGTCGCAAACAGCAGCTTGTTGAGATAGACGATTTCATCGAGTTCCGAAGGCGTATTGCTAATGTCGGCGGCCAGGGTTTGCAGGAGCCCATAGGCGTAAAGCGTCACCAGGCCGGCGGCCAGGATCACAAAAATAAAGACGAAAAAGGCTGATTCCGCCTTGTGGAAACGCATCTGCTCCCCGTTGGAAAGTTCCTATCGATCTTATGGCATGCGGGAACTTACGGACAGTTAACCGGACAACTTCAACGCGAAATGTCCCCTCGGTGTCGACTTTTCAGGTTGCGCTCGAAGGAGGGGGTGAGAGCATCGAGTCGATCCCCTCACCAGGACGCAATCTCTGCCATTCCGGGCCCAATTGGTGCCTGAACCAGGTCGCCTGCCGTTTGGCATATTGCCGCGTCGCGATTTTCGCGCGCTCGATGGCCTCGGGAAAACTGATGGCGCCGGCCAACGCGGCCTGAAGCTCGCGAACACCGATTGCTTTCATCGCCGGCAGGTCGAGATCGAGGCCGAGCGCTGAAAGCTGTTTCACCTCGTCCAGTGCCCCCTTGTCCAGCATGCGGTCGAAGCGGGCATCGATCCGCTCCACCAGCGCCGCTCGCTCCGGCTCGATGACGAAAAAGCGCGCGCTGCTCCTGTCGATCAACGGCTGGCCACGCGCGGCCTGCCAGTCCACGATGGAACGGCCCGACGCGTCGAGCACCTCCAGCGCCCGCACGATGCGCTGGCCATCCGTAGGCCTTAGCATCATGCCGGCCGCAGAATCCTCGCGCAACAGGATGCGGTGCAATCTCACTGCGCCCTGTTCCTGGAGCTCGTAGCGCCAGCGATCACGGATCGATTTCGGAATGTCGGGCATCTCCGAGATACCTTCCGTGAGCGCCCGGAAATAAAGCCCGGTGCCGCCGACGAAAATCACTTGCCGCCCCGAGAGCGTGTCGTCGTCGATCAGCTTCGTGACATCACGCAACCAGGCGCCGGTGGAATAGGCGGTGGACGGATCGACGTGTCCATAAAGGAAGTGGGGGACGCGGGCGAATTCGGCAGAACCAGGCCGTGCCGTCAGCAAGTCGAGCACCGAATAGCCTTGCATTGAATCGGTGTTGACGATGACACCGCCATTGCGCTCGGCGAGGTCGAGTGCGAGCGCCGACTTGCCGCTGGCGGTCGGCCCGGCTATCAGGATCGCGTTCTTCACGCGGCCTTCGCCCGCCTGTCCGCTGGAATTTTCGATGCCGCTGATCGCCACGCTTCTATCCCATCCCGCCGGCCGCGCATTGACGTCGACGCTAGCGAATATGGCCTCGCGGTCCGTCGGCGCAAGCGCTGTTCGCTGGCTGGCCGAAGGCATCGCCTGCGAACTCGACTTGCCGGAGACCGCCGACGCTTCCGAAATAACGGCGAGCCTGCAGGCCGCGCTTGCTTCCGAACCGATCGACGTGGCCGTCCAGCCGGCTGAGAACAGGCGCAAGAAGATCCTGATCGCCGACATGGATTCGACGATGATCGACCAGGAATGCATCGACGAGCTTGCCGACGAGATCGGCGTCAAGGATCGCGTCGCCGCCATCACGACGCGATCGATGAACGGCGAGATCGCATTCGAGCCGGCCTTGCGCGAGCGCGTGGCGCTGCTCAAGGGTCTCGATGCCGCAATCATCGACCGCATCATCGACAATCGCCTGACGCTAGCCTCCGGCGGCCGCACGCTCGTCCAGACAATGGCGGCCAATGGCGCCTGGACGGCTCTGATCTCCGGTGGTTTCGACATCTTCACCACCCGCATCGCAGCATTGCTCGGTTTTCACGAAAATCGCGCCAACCGGCTGATCGAGCAGGATCGCCGCTTCACCGGCTTGGTCGCCGAGCCGATCCTCGGCCGCGCCGCCAAGGCCGAAGCCCTTATCGAGATTTCCGCCCGCCTCGGCCTGACGCCTGCCGATGCCATTGCCGTCGGTGACGGCGCCAACGATCTCGACATGATCCGTCTTGCCGGCATCGGCGTCGCCTTGCACGCCAAGCCGGCCGTGGCGGCTGAGGCAAAGATCCGTATCGACCACGGCGACCTCACCGCCTTGCTTTATCTGCAGGGTTATCGCTGGGAAGAATTTGTCGAATGACGCCGATCCGCACCGAGCGCCTGATCCTGCGCAACTGGGAAGATCGTGACCGCGAGCTCTTCCATCGCATCAATTCCGACGAGCGCGTCATGGAATTCTTTCCGTTTCGCCGCGACCGCGCCCAGGCTGACGCTAAGATGGGGGAGTTGCGCGCGGCTATCGATCGCACCGACTTCGGCTTCGCGGCCGCTGAGATCGCAGCCACAGGTGAATGCATCGGCTTCGTCGGCATAACCGGAACCGATCATTTGCCATTCCTGCCGCCCGGCACGATCGAGATTGGCTGGCGGTTGGCACCAGAATTCTGGGGCCGCGGCTATGTCACCGAAGCAGCCGAAGCCTGGCTCACCTATGGCTTTGAAAGACTTGGCCTCGACGAAATCGTGTCCTTCGCAGTCAAGGATAACAGCCGGTCCACTGCCGTCATGGAGCGCCTGGGCATGACCGCCGACCCGGCCTCCGATTTCGACCATCCCGGCGTTCCGGACAGCCACACGGCACTCAGGCGACATGTCTTCTACAGGCTGTCACGCACAGACTGGCAAGCAAGAAAAAAGGCGGCCCGCTAGCCGCCCTTTTTCTTTTCAAGATCAGAGTGTTGCAGGCTCTTCCGGACTCAATCCATCCGGATTGTCACAAACCTCAGCTCGCCGGTCTTCGACGCCAGCATCAAAAGCGCGTTCTTGCGCCCTTGCTCCTTCAGCGCGCCGATCCGGTCCATGACGTCCTTGGGCGTCGCGACCGATTCCTGCGCGATCTCGGTGATCACCTCGCCCGGCTGGATGCCGCGTTCGGCCGCCGCCGAATCCTTTGAGACGTCGGTCACGACGACGCCGGAGACATCGGCGGCGATGCCGAATTTCGTGCGCGTTTCGTCGTTGAGCTCGCCGATCGTCATGCCAAGCACGGCAGCCGTCGAAACGGCAGGTGCCTTGTCGGCATCGTCCTGGTCGGTATTGCCGTTTTCACCGCCGCTGGCAAGCTTTTCGCCGTCCTCGAGCCGGCCGAGCGTCACCTTGACCGTCTGCTCGACCCCTTTGCGCACGATAATCACGTCGACCGCCTTGCCGACCGGGCTCTCCGCCACGACGCGTGGCAGGTCGCGCATCTCATGGATGTCCTTGCCGTCGAACTTGATGATCACGTCGCCGGCCTGGATTGTGCCGTTGTCGACCGGCCCGCCCTTGATGACGCCGGCAACCAGCGCGCCCTTGGCGGTCGCCATGCCCAGGCTTTCGGCAATGTCGTCGGTCACCGGCTGAATGCGCACACCGAGCCAGCCGCGCCGCGTCTCGCCGAACTGGCGAAGCTGGTCGACGACGCCCGATGCAAGCTGCGACGGGATCGAGAAGCCGATGCCGATCGAGCCGCCCGACGGCGAGATGATTGCCGTGTTGATGCCTATGACCTCGCCGCTGCTGTTGAACAGCGGTCCACCGGAATTGCCGCGGTTGATCGCGGCATCGGTCTGGATGAAGTCGTCATACGGGCCGGAATTGATGTCGCGATTGCGCGCCGAGACGATGCCGACCGTCACCGTGCCGCCGAGACCGAACGGATTGCCGATCGCCATCACCCAGTCGCCGACACGCATCGTGTTGGAATCGCCGAACTTCACCGCTGTCAGCTTGTGCCCTTTCGGATCGACCTTCAGCACCGCGACGTCGGTCTTGGTGTCGGTGCCGACCAGCGTCGCCTTGAGCGTCACCCCGTCGGAGAAATTCACCTCGATGTCGTCGGCATCGGCAATGACGTGGTTGTTGGTCACCACGATGCCCTGCTCGGCGTCGACCACAAAGCCGGAGCCCAGCGACTGCACCTTTTGCCCGCCGCCGCCCTTGTCGCCGCCACGGTTCTTGAAGAAATCGTCGAAGAAGTCCTGGAAGGGTGAGCCTTCTGGAAGCTGCGGCATCGGCACCGCGCCCGGCCCCTCAGTGCCCTTCACCGTCTGCGAAGTCGAGATGTTGACCACCGCGCCGAGCAGCCCGGCGGCGAGATCGGCAACCGAGGGCGGCCCGTCGGCTGCCACTGTCGGCGTCACGAAAGACGGAACGGCAACGGCGCCGACCAGAAGCGCAGCGGCCCCGGCAATGAACGTCCGCCTCGCTGCACGCAGAAGGGTGGTGGATGTCATCGAAAGGCCTCCGGGTGTTCTAAAAAAGCGCTTCGGCAAAAACGCCGCGTCGCGTCATGTTGGCAAGAAATAAGGCACGTTTGCGGCTACGGCTACCGCCAGAGGATAAATCCTCCGTTACGCCGGCTTCCCCTGCACCGGCCCTACTGGCCGGTGCCCGGCTGTGCCGCTGGCGCGGCGGGAGCGGCCGGCGCTGGCGGTGGTGCCGGTGCCGCAGGCGTTTCCTTGCTGTCCGGGTCGCGGAAGAAGCGGAAGAACTCGGAATTCGGCGACAGCACCATCGTCGTTCCGGTGCTGTTCAGCGCAGTGCCATAGGCATTCATCGACCGATAGAAATCGAAGAAGGCCGGATCGCGCTGATAGGCCGCGGCAAACGTGGCACTGCGCTGGGCTTCACCTTCACCGCGCAGGATTTCAGACTCTTTCTGCGCTTCCGCGACGATTTCGACCACTTCGCGGTCGGCGCGAGCCCTGATCCGCTGGGCTGCCTCATTGCCTCGCGCCCTCAGCCGCTCGGCTTCGGCGAGACGTTCGGCCTTCATGCGGTCGAAGGTCTGCTGCGAGACTTCGGCCGTGAGATCGGTGCGGCGGATGCGGACATCCTCGATCTGCAGGCCAAGCGAGGTGGCATCGGGCCTCAGTTGATCGCGCACCTCGCGCATCATCACGGCGCGCTCTTCCGAAAGTGCCGCTTCGAAGTCGCGCAGGCCGTAGACGCGGCGCAAGGCGGCGTCGAGACGCGTCCTAAGCCGGGCCTCGGCCAGTTCGATCTGGCCGGAGACCGCGGCGCGGAACACACGCGGATCCGAGATACGATAGGCGATAAAGGCATCGACCTCATAGAACTTGCCGCCCGAAACCTGAACGCGGATATTGTCGAGGTCGAAGCGCAGGACCCTGTTTTCGATCAGCTGCACGGTGTCGGCATCGAAGAAGGAGAATGGCGCCTTGAAATAGATGCCCGGCTGGTTCTTGACGTCGACGATTTCGCCGAACCTGAGCACCAGAGCCTGCTGGCGCGCATTGACGACGAAGACCGACGAATAGAGCAGGAACAGGATGACCGCGGCGATGACCGCAATGACGGGAAGACGGTTGGCCATCACTGGTTTCCTCCGGTGGCCGGTGCCGGCGCCTTCTGCTGCAATGCCGGCAGCGGCAGGTAGGGAACCACCCCTTGCCCGTTGCCTTGCTCGACAATGACCTTGCTCGAATCCTTCAGCACCCTCTCCATCGTTTCCAGGTAAAGCCGCTTGCGCGTCACTTCCGGCGCCTTGGCATATTCTTCATAGACCGAGATGAAGCGCTGCGCCTCGCCTTCGGCCTCCTGCACGACCCGGTTCTTGTAGGCGGCCGCGTCTTCGCGGATCTGTGCGGCCGCGCCGCGCGCCTGGCCGAGCTTCTGGTTGGAATACTGATTGGCCTGCTCGACGAACTTGTCCTCGTCCTGTTCGGCGCGCTGCACCTCGTCGAACGCGTCTGCCACCTCGCGCGGCGGCGCGGCGTCCTCGATCGAAATGGCGTTGACGTTGAGGCCGGCCTTGTAGCCGTCCAGCGTCGTCTGGATGATCTCACGCACCGACGCCGCAATGCCTTGCCGGTCGTCGCGGAAAATGTCCTGCGCCGGGCGCCGGCCGACCGCTTCACGCATCGCGCTTTCGGCGACCTGCTGCAGCATGCCGCCCGGGTCGGACACGTCGAACAGATAGGCCTTCGGGTCGGAAACCTGATAGGCCACAGAGAATTGCACGTTGACGATGTTCTGATCGCCGGAAAGCATCAGACCATTGCCGCTGGTGCTGCCGCCACCGATGCTGACAAGCTGCTCGGCGATGTTGGCGGTCTCGACCGTTTCAATGGGCCACCAATGGAAATGCAGGCCAGGCTGCGAGAGTTCCGCCTTCGGCTTGCCGAACCTGAGCTCCACCGCAACTTCGTCGGGCTGCACAGTGTAGACCGCCTTGAACGCCCACAGCACCACCAGCGCCGCAGCAATCAGCCCGAACACCGCCGGGCTCGCGCCACCGCCGCCCGGCAGTGCGCGCCGCAACCTATCCTGCCCACGCCGGATGATATCCTCGAGATCAGGAGGCGAGCCCTGCGGGCCGCTGGGTCCCTTGGGTCCCTGTCCCCAAGGTCCCTGATTGTTGCCGCCGCCCCACGGGCCGCCGCCGCCGCTCTTGTCGTTCCAGGGCATGAATGTCCTTTCGCTTGGAATTCCCTCAAGCGCCGGCTCGCCGGCGCAAAATCCAATATTATTCTTCTATAGGGATGCAACGGCACGCTTTCAACGCGATGGGCTGCCGTCACAGTCCGCCTTTGGGTCCATTTAGACCTGTCGCGACGCTTTGTCGTCTTCAATTCACGTCGCGGCGCCGCTCGTAAACGGAATAGCGTGTCGCATGGCTGTCCTTTTGGCCAGCCTCCACCTCCTGCGAGCGGACGATCCGCCACAGCGCCGGGTCGATCGGCGGGAAATGGGCGTCGCCGTCGACCGCGGCCAGCACATGGGTGACGTGCAGCCGATCGGCCAGCGGCAGCGCCTGAGCGTAGATCTCGCCGCCGCCGATGACGCAGATCTCGTCGGCGCCGGCCATGCAGCGCCCGCGCGCCGTCGCCAGCGCGATCGCGTCCTCGATCGAATGCGCGACTTCTATGCCCTCGGCGCGCCATGCCCTGTCTCGCGTCACCACGATGTTGAGCCTGCCCGGCAATGGCCGGCCGATGCCTTCATAGGTCTTGCGGCCCATGATGATGGGCTTGCCCATCGTATCGGCTTTGAACCGCTTGAGATCGGTGGAAAGCCGCCACGGCAACCCACCCTCGCGCCCGATCACGCCGTTCTCGGCGATGGCGACATAAATCGCGAGATCCATCAGCCGCCGCCGTTCCCGCCATCGGATGGCTCCAGCAGCAATATGTCGATGTCGTGCTCGGGGTAGAAGTTCTGCGCCTTCATCTCGAACGTCGTCGGTCCGACTTTCCTGACGTTTTCGCCGCAAAAGGAGACCAGGTTCTTCGGATCGCCCTTGTCGACGGTCAGCTTGAACGTGCCGATGTTTCCCGACGCCCAGTTGCCGCCCGTGGTCAGGATGTAGGCGATGCGGTTCTCGAAATATTTGGGGTAGCCGTCGGGATCGTCCTTCGCTGCCTTGCGCACGGCATTCTCGAAGGCATCGTCCATGCAGTAGCGTGTCTTGTAGGCGGCATACTGGCCCTGAAACTGGCCGTCATAGAAGAAGCTGACCGAGGAGGTGCCGCCGACGCTCGGCTTGTAGCGATGCGAGACATGGACTGCCTTGTTGGCCGGAAAGGTCGAGCGCCACCAATAGGTCGAGCGCAATTGCCAGAACGGCGTATAAACGGTCTTCATGCCCGACCCGTCGTCGGCAGTGTCCTCGATGATGATGCCGCGGTTGACCCAGTCGTCGGCGACCGCTTGCGGCAACTTTGCCAGCGCTGCCTTGGCCGCATCGCCGAACGGATAGAACGGCACGCCCTGCGCCTTCAGGTCAGCACCGATATCGATGCCGAGTGCGAACACCTTCTGCTCGAGCTGCGGCTTTGCCGGCACCCCGTCGATCGTCACTTCGAAGCCGAGGAAATTATCGCTCTGCGCCTCGGGAATCGCCGGTATTTCTTCGGGGTCGCCTTCGATGTCGGGCATCGGAAAGGCGACGATCGCATCGACATCCTTGTCGGTGTTGTTGCGGAAGACGTAATCGACCGTCACTTTTTCCGGCGAGATGTAGAGATCCTCGCTTTCCATCGCCACCGCATCGCTGCGCGAAAGGATCAGCCCACCAGTGCCGAGTTCGGCGACCGAATCGTTGGCGAGTGCGGGCGTAGCCGAGAGCGCCAGCGCTGCGGTCAGGACGTAACGGAACATGGAAACTCCCCCGGCGAGAATGCCAACATGACTCTAGCCGTTCAATGTGGCGTTTCAAAGCCTTTCGGCAAACGCGCCAGCGCCTGCCGGCATGTCATGTCGGTCTAGACACGCCGATCCCGATCGGGCAGGAGTTCGCCCATGCGCAAGCTTCTTGTCATCGGCATCGGCGCCGGCAATCCGGAGCACATGACGGTCCAGGCCATTAACGGCCTCAATCGGGCCGAAGTGCTGTTCATTCCCGACAAGGGCGCCAAGAAGAACGATCTCGCCGAATTGCGCCGCCAGATCTGCGACCGCTTCGTCACCAACCCAAACTCGCGCCGCGTTGAATTCGATGTGCCCGTGCGCGCCGAGCCGGCGGCTTCCTACCGCTCGACCGTCGACGACTGGCATGAGGCGATCGCCGCGATCTACGAAGGCCTGATCCGCGGCGAACTCTCCGAAGATGGCTGCGGCGCCTTCCTGATCTGGGGCGATCCTTCGCTCTACGACAGCGCGCTGCGCATCCTGGAGCGCGTGCGCCTCAGAGGCAAAGTCGCGTTCGAGCTGGAGGTCATTCCCGGCATCACCGCCATCCAGGCACTCGCAGCCAGCCACAAAATGGCATTGAACCGCATCGGCGACACCATTTTGATTACCACCGGCCGCCGGCTCGCCGAGCAAGGTCTGCCCGAAAACACCGGCAGCACCATCGTCATGCTGGACGGCAAATGCGCCTTCAACACGCTGGACGACAAGGACGTTACCGTCCACTGGGGCGCCTATCTCGGAACGCCCGACGAGATCGTCATCTCGGGCCGGATTGGCGACGTCGGCGACGAGATCGTGAGCACCCGTGAGGAGGCCCGTCGGAAAAAAGGCTGGATCATGGACACCTATCTGCTGCGCAAGCCGGGCGAGCCTGAGGAGTAGCAGAGATCACGCGCGGCATGAATTCCGCCGAGTTCAGGCAGCGTCGATCTCGGCCTGCAGCGCCTCCATATGTGCCGCCGCTGCTGAAGAAGCAGCCCGCTCGATGGCGCGGAAGCGGCTGACCACCGCAAGCCCGACCGACGTCAACTGGGCGCCACCGCCTTTCTTGCCGCCCGTCTGTGCCGCAACCAGCGGCTTGCCGAACACGCGGTTCATGTCCTCGACCAGATCCCAGGCGTGCTTGTAAGACATCTCCATACCGCGCGCCGCGGCCGAAATCGAACCGAAGGCGGCGATCTGTTCCAGAAGCTCGATCTTGCCCGGCCCGAGGCGGCCATCTGGATCGAGATTTATCCGCAAACTCAGCGACGGCATTTTCTCCTCCGCGGTCACGCTATTCTACAAGTTCGGCAGCAATACCGCTATTCCAAAACGATATAGCGAATCATCGGCCGTTCACCCATCCGCCTCGGCCGGCAAGCCGGCGCCGGTATTCGCCCGGTCGAAGCTCACTGTCTTGACCACCGCGAAGACCTTTCGACCAAGCCGAAGCCGCAGCGTCTGCCGCGACTGTTCGGTGATGCGGGCAAGCACGGTTGCGCCATTGCAGTCGATGCCGATCTCGACCGTAGGCCCTTCGCCCGGCTCTATCGCCACAATCGTGCCCGGCAGTATGTTGAGCGCGCTGAGGCCAACCGGCTGCTCGGTGGCGATCATCACGTCGCGGGCGCGGATGCGGACGCGCACCGGCGCACCGACCGGCGTTGCCAGAAGCGGCACCCGGATCTCGCCCGCCAATGAGCCTAGCACCGTCATGCCAAAGGCTTCGTCGTGGCGCACTACCGCGGCATCCAGCACGGCACCGCCCTCGCCGCGTTCTTCGGCCGGCAATAGATCCAGACGCTGCATGATCGCTCCGGTCGGACCGGAAGCGGCGACCTTGCCTTGCATCAGCACCACGACGTCGCTCGCCAGCCGCGCCACTTCGGCGATCGAGTGGCTGACATAGACGATCGGTATTTTCGTCTCGTCGCGCAGCCGCTCGATATAAGGCAAGATCTCGGCCTTGCGCGCCTCGTCGAGCGACGCCAGCGGCTCGTCCATCAGCAGCAATTTCGGACTGGCAAGCAGCGCCCTGCCGATTGCCACGCGCTGCTTCTCGCCACCAGAGAGTTTTGCCGGCCGCCGGTCGAGCAAATGGCCGATCCCGAGCAGTTCGACCACGCCATTGATATCCGCGTAGCGCTCGGCAGCCGGCGTGAACCAACGGCCATAGCGCAGATTGCTCGCCACGCTCATATGCGGAAACAGCCGCGCATCCTGGAACACCATGCCGATCCGCCGTTTGTGCTTCGGCACGAACAGGCCGGCATCGCTATCGACCAGCACGCGGCCCTCGGCCGCGATGCGGCCTTTGTCGGGGCGGATCAGCCCGGCAATCAAATTGATAAGCGTCGTCTTTCCGGAGCCGGACGGCCCGAACAGCGCAGTCAGCCGCCCGGCACTCTCGAAGCGGGCATTGACGGCGAAATCGCCAAGCCGGTGGCTGATGTCGACCTGAACCGTCATTCGATGTCCATCCGCCGGCCGACGCGCCGCGCCAGCACTTCCGAGGCCACGAGTGCAGCCATCGAGATGACGATCGAGATCAGCGTCAGCCTGAGCGCGCCGGCGTCGCCGCCGGGAACCTGCGTGAAAGTGTAGATCGCCGACGGCAGCGTCTGCGTCTCGTTCGGGATGTTAGAGACGAAGGTGATCGTCGCGCCGAATTCGCCCATCGCCTTGGCGAAGGAGAGGATCGCACCGGCGATCAGCCCGGGCAGTATCAACGGCAGCGTGATCGTGCCGAATACCCATAGCGGATTGGCGCCGAGCGTGCCGGCGGCCGCCTCGATTTTGCGGTCGACCGCTTCGATCGACAGCCGGATCGCCCGCACCATCAACGGAAAACCCATCACGCCGCAGGCGAGCGCGGCGCCTGTCCAGCGGAACGAAAAAACTATGCCGAAATGTTCGGCCAGGAAAGCGCCGGCCGGACCGCGCTTGCCGAAAGTCAAAAGCAGCAGATAGCCGGTCACCACCGGTGGCAGAATCAGCGGCAGATGCACCAGACCGTTGAGCAGTGTCTTGCCCCAGAACTGGCCACGGGCGAGCACAAGGGCGATTGCTACGCCCGGCGGCAGGCTGGCAATCATCGCCACGGTCGCCACCTTGATCGACAGCCGGACCGCATTCCATTCGTCGGGAGCGAGATCCAGCAGCCAGTTCATGTGCGGTGCCGCTCGTCAGTTGCTCGGCGCAAGCATGGTAAAACCTTGCGCCTTGAAGAGTTCGCCAGCCTTTGCGGATTGCAGGCATTTCAGGAACGCCGGGGTATGCTTGCCCTTCGAGTCCGCAAGCTGGGCAACCGGATAGATGATCGGCGGATGTGTATTGTCGGGGAAAGTGCCGATCACCTTCACGCCGGGCTCCGCATGCGCATCCGTGGCATAGACGATGCCGAGTGCTGCCTCGCCGGTCGACACCAGTTTTAGGGCGGCGCGCACATTCTCGGCCTGCGCCACCTTGGCTTCGACCGAAGACCAGACACCGAGCGATTCGAGGGCTGCCTTGCCGTATTTGCCTGCCGGCACCGCCTTGACATCGCCCATGGCAAGTTTGCCGTCACCGGCCAGCCCGGCAAGATCGAACCCCTTTTCGATCCTGGTCTCGACCTTGGAATCCTGCGGCGCAATCAGCACGATCTGGTTACCGAGCAGTTTCACTTCGGTTTCGGGCTTGGTCAGCTTCCTGTCGGAAAGATATTTCATCCAGTCGAGATCGGCCGAGATGAACACGTCTGCCGGCGCGCCGCTTTCAATCTGCCTGGCCAGCGCCGAGCTCGCCGCGTAGGAAATGGTTGCCGCCTCGCCGACATCGGCCTCGCAGGCCTTGTTGACGGCATCGAGCCCGTCCTTCAGGCTCGCCGCAGCAAACACGACCACCTTGTCATCGGCATGGGCCGCCGGCACCGCGGCCATCAGGATGGCGGCGAGACCCGCGATGGCAATCGTCGTCGAACCTTTGCGCGCCAGCATGAAACTCTCCTCGTCTCGGAACGCCCGAAGCCGTCCATCGATATATCCATGTGAACATAACAAGGAAAGGCTCTTTACCGGCGACGGCATTCTGAGCTCAGGTTTCTCGGCGTGCGATAACCTCCGTTGGATACAGCGGTATCGAGGCCAAAGGAAATATCACATGAAATCAGTACCCGCGGCACGGGCAAACGAGGGCGCAGCCGCAGTAGGCAGTTTCGATATGGACAGTCAGGTAGGTCCTAGACCGCGATCGGCGCCTTGATCGTCGCGTCGGCGAAATAGTTCTCGAGCCGGAAATCCTCGAAGCGGAAGGCAAAGAGGTCCTTCACCTCGGGATTTATCCATAGCGTCGGCAACGCCTTGGGCGTGCGCCGCAATTGCTCGCGCGCCTGCTCGAAATGGTTCGAGTAAAGATGTGCGTCGCCGAGCGTGTGGATGAAATCGCCGGGTTTCAATCCGGTCACCTGCGCCACCATCAGCGTCAGCAACGCATAGGACGGGATGTTGAACGGCACACCGAGAAAGATATCGCCCGAACGCTGGTAGAGCTGGCAGGAAAGCTTGCCTTCCGAAACATAGAACTGGAACAGGCAGTGGCAGGGCGGCAACGCCATGGCCTCCACCTCGGCCGGGTTCCACGCCGAAACGATCAGCCGCCGCGAAGTAGGATTTTTGCGTATCTCCTTCAGAAGATTCGCAATCTGGTCGATGGCGCCGCCATGGCCGTCCGGCCACGACCGCCACTGTTTGCCATAGACCGGGCCGAGATCGCCATTCTCGTCGGCCCACTCATCCCAGATCGAGACGCCGTGATCGTTGAGATACTTGATGTTGGTGTCACCGGCCAGGAACCACAAAAGCTCGTGGATGATCGACTTCAGGTGCAGCTTCTTGGTGGTGGTGACCGGAAAGCCGCGGGCCAGGTCGAAGCGCATCTGGTAGCCGAATACCGAGCGTGTCCCGGTGCCGGTACGGTCGCCGCGATCGGCGCCGTTTTCCAGCACATGCTTCAGAAGGTCGAGATACTGGTGCATCGGCTCCGGTCCGATTCGGGTTGTCAGCCATCATAGCCGAATGACCGTCCGCCGAACACAGCAAAGCGAGACGATTCCACCGGAGCCTACCGACACCGGCGGCGGGGTTGTTCAGAGCGAGCCGAGCATGCCCAGATCCTTGGCGACGAGGTAGTAAAACGTCACCCGGCTCTTGCTGTTGTCCGCCGCCATCGCCTTGCAGGTCTTTTCGATTGCCGCATCCGCCTTGGCGCCGTCGGTGACGCCGAGCTTGCCAGCGACCCAGCTGTTCCTGACGCGCTTCAGTTCCTGCGGGTCGGTGCAGGACACCAGCGAGGAATCGCGGTTCCTGAGCGCGATGCCCAGATGCTTGACGATCTTGGCGACCGCGTCGGCATCCGCCGCCGCATCATATTTCTTTACGTCTGCGAGATAATCGGCCATCGAATTTCCCCTCGTCGGCGCCACGGGCTCCGGTCGATGAGGATTGTGGCGCGCTGCCGCAAGTATGCGCTGGGTCTCCTCACCGCCACAAAGCTTCGGGTGAGACCGGCTGCAAGTCAACCCCTTGATGATCCACTTTGACACGGACGAAAGTGGCATTCCGGCCTTTCATTTTCCACCGCCAGTCCCTATATTCGCCTCGTCGGCTCGACCGACTATGGCGATAAACAGGCGATGAAATAAGCCGTTCGGACCCGGGGGCGGTACCCGGCGCCTCCACCAAAAACCGCTGCTCGGGAGCGGCTTTTGCTGGGGGCGAAATAGGATCGACGAAGGTGTAAAGATCGTACTTTTGCCCGGCATTGTACCACCGTTATCGGGCTAAACTTATAGTTGCCAACGACAACTATGCGGAAGCACGTCTCGCCGCGTAAGCGGTGCGATAGCTTCAATTCAAGCCCTAGTGGTTCGCACTTCTAGGCGGGGTTCGGAGGTACCTGGCAACAGAAACCTCCATTTCTCTCTCTCATCACACTTATCCTTCGCCGCCGCCTGAACCGCATCCGGCGGCGCTGATTGTTTTGCAACTGCGCCGGGCCTATCGCGCGGCAGCAATGCCGAGAACACTTGAGCGGCATTCCGCCTAAACCTTCTGCATCCAGGCTTCCCATCATCGGAACCTCCGATGGCAGCGTTCGTATCTTCCCGTTTCCCTTCTCTCATGCCTTTGCGGGACAAGGCCTCAGTTTCTCGCCGCGTGTGGTCACGCCCGGCGAGCTACCTGATGGAGACAAGATGAACCAGGAAACCACACCAAAACACGAACGCATCCTGATCGTTGGCGGCAGTTCCGGCATGGGGCTGTCGCTGGCCGGAAAGCAGCTTGCCGCCGGCGCCGAGGTTACGATCGTCGGCCGCTCCGAGGACCGGTTGTCGGCCGCACGGCAGCGCTTGCCTCACCCGGAAAGGCTGAGGACGATCGCAGCCGACGTCACAAGCGAGGAAGAGGTCCAGCGGCTGTTCCAGGATGTCGGTACGCTCGACCACATCGTCTCGACCGCCGCCGACGTTACCGGCGTCTATGTGTTGCTTGCCGAGATGGACATCTCGTTGGCGCGGAAAGTGATGGATTCCAAAGTCGTCGGACCGCTTCTTCTTGCCAAACATGGCGCGCCTCGTCTGACGCCCAGGGGATCGATCACGCTGACCTCGGGCATCGCCGCCTATCGTCCGGCGGCGAAAGGCTCGGTGGTGGCAGCCGTTAATGGGGCCCTTGGCTCACTCGCCTACGCGCTTGCCGTCGAACTGGCGCCGATCCGCGTCAACGTCGTCTCGCCGGGCTGGGTCGACACGCCGATTTGGGATGCCGTCGTCGGCAGCGGAAAGACCGTCGCGCTGGACGCCATGGCAAAGCGTCTGCTCGTCGGCCGGATCGGCCAGGCAGCCGACGTTGCCCAAGCCATCGCGTCCCTGATGCATAACGGCTTCATCACCGGAACGGTGCTTCATGTTGATGGTGGCCAGCGGCTGGTCTAGTGACGGCCAGATTTCGCGAACCATTGCGAGGAACAGCCGCAAGACCGGCGCTTGAATGCGCCGGTGGCGCCATACCATGGTGACCGGCGCCACCGGGCTGCTTCCGACCCAGGGCAGCACGACGATATTGGCGTCAGCCGCGGAAGCCACGAGACGCGGGACCAGCGCGCATCCAAGACCGCCTTCAACAAGGCTCCGTATCGCGCCCATGCTGGCGAATTCGCCAACCAGCCTCGGACGGTCGGGCAGCGTCGCTGCAAACGTTTCGTCGAACATCCGCCTATAGACGCAACCGGGCTGGGTGACGAGGAAGGCCTCGTCGGCCAGATCGTCGGGCGTTATGGCAGAATATCCGGCCAACCGGTGATTTGCCGGCAATATGATGACGAGCTCTTCTTCTGCCACCTCCTCGCTTCGCAGCTCCGGCGCCGCCGCCGGGACGGCTCCGAAATGGAAAGATACGTCCAGCGCCCCGCTTGTCACGCCGGCACGCAACCCACTGCTATCGTCCGCCTTGAGGTTCAGTTCCACATCGGGATGGCGCCGATGGAATTCCCCCAGCAAACCTGGCAAGCGTGTCGAGCAAAGCGTCTCCAGGCCGCCGACAGTCAGGCGACCGGCAACCGTGCCGCTCGCGTCGGCGACAGCGGAACGGGCTTCGTCCGCGAGGTCGAGGAGATCGTTTGCGTAGTCCAGCAGGCGTTGTCCCGCCGCCGTCAGCTTCAAGCCACGCCGTGACCTTTCGAACAGCGACGTGCCCAGATCGGCTTCCAGCGCCTGGATCTGTTCGGTCACGCTCGATTGGGCAAGATGAACCCGCTCGGAGGCGCGCGTGATGTTCAAGGTGGTGGCGACCGCCACGAAGGTCTTGAGATGTCGAAGCTGCATGTCCTGAACCCGTCATATAGGCATAGGCTGCTTTGAACCGGGATCGCAAACGTGAAAAGGCCGGGAACATCGCCCGGCCTTTTTGTCTCGATAGGTGAAGCTTACTCCGCCGGCGCTTCCGCAGCGTCCCGGCTGCGGCCGAGCGTTATCTTGGCCAGCGTGAAGGAGATCGCCGCGCAGAGCGTGATGCCCGCCACCATCGGCAGCGGCGTGCCGTCGAAAAACACGCCGGCGACGCCCATGGCGACCGCGCCGATGGCAAAGTGCAGCGTGCCCATCAGCGCCGACGCGGTGCCGGCGATCTCGCCATGCTCTTCCATGGCCAGCACCGACGTCGTCGGGATGACCAGGCCGAGAAAGCCGTAGCCGATGAACAGCAACGCCGCCATCACGTCGAGCCGGTCGACACCCGATGCCATCACCGCGAACAGCACCACCATCGTCGTCGCATAGCCGGTCACCGCGACGCGCACCACGCGCTGCAGCCCGAACCGCTCCGATAGCAACCCGGTCAGCTGCGACATGCCGATAAAGGCAACCGCATTGATCGAGAAGAACACGCTGTAGACCGAAGGCGACAGCCCGTAATGGTCGATCAGGATGAAGGACGAGCTCGACAGATAGACGAAGAAGCTCGCAATGCCGAAGCCGGCAATGGCCGTCAGGCCAAGGAAGTTGCGGTCGCCCATCAGGAAGCGGTAGCCTGAAAGTGCCGTCCCGAAGGACGAACCGGCGCGCTCTTCGACCGGCCGCGTCTCCTTCAGCGAGGTCGCCAGCAGGATGGTGGCGAGCACGGCCGCGCCCGTCACCGTCCAGAACACGGCGCGCCAGCCGAAGTTCTCGATGATCTGGCTACCGGTCAGCGGCGCCAGGATCGGCGACACCGAAAACACCAGCATCAGCAGCGACATCAGTTTGGCGGCCTCGGTGCCGGTATGCAGGTCGCGCACGATCGCGCGCGGCACGGCCATGCCGGCGCTGGCGCCGAGCCCTTGCAGGAAGCGGAAGGCGATCAGCCATTCGATCGAGGGAGCCAGCGCCGAGCCGACGCCGCCGACCATAAACAGCGCCAGGCCGCCGTAGAGCGGCAGCTTGCGGCCGACCATGTCGGAGATCGGTCCGACGACGATCTGGCCGAAGCCCATGGAAAGAAAGAAGATCAGCAGGCTCATCTGCACCGCGGCGGTGCCGGCATGCAGATCCTCACCGATCGACGGCAGGGCCGGAAGATACATGTCGATGGCAAACGGGCCGATCGCGGACAATAGGCCGAGCACGACCGCAATGCGGAGGAATTTGGCGTTCATGATAGCAGGCTCTTTCGAATTCTGGTTGCCGCCGAGGACCGACGTGTAACCCTAGGACGTTCCATCCCGTGGAGTTCCGACTCTTCTGCGGAACGAAACCCCTTCGTGCAAGTCCACAAATTTAGACAGGCTTGTCTAATTCGTCAACCATCTCTATATAGTTTTGCATGAAGGCCAACGTTTCTCCTGACATTTTCCCGCCGCGGGGCCATGAGGCCAAGCGGATGTCGATTGTCGATGCCGCCGCCTCGGTCTTCTGCCGCGAAAGCTTTGCCGGTGCCAATATCGACATGATTGCCGCCGAGGCCGGCGTCTCCCGCCAGACCATCTACAATCATCACGGCGACAAGGAAAAACTCTTCGTTGCCATCGTCCGTGACCTCACCGAACGTTGCAATGCCGGCATCTTTGCCACGATTTCCACTTTTCCCGATCAGCCGAAGGATCTCGAGGCCGACCTCATCGCCTTTGCTGTGCGGATGAACCACAACTGCATCTGCAACCGCGACGGCAAATTCCTGCGCAAGCTGATCCAGACCGAGGGCGGGCGCTATCCCGAGTTGTTCGCCGAATGGCGCGAAGAAGGACCGGGCAGGACATGGCCGGCGATCGCCGCCCGCTTCGCCCGCCTCGCTCATGCGGGCTTCCTTGATATCGACGATCCCGATGTCGCAGCGCGCCAGTTCATGGCGCTTGCCAATGCCGAGTTGCAGACGACGTTCATGCTCGGCGGTACACCGACCGAGGACGAGGTGGTGCAATCGGCGACAAATGGCGTGCGCACCTTCCTGCGCGCCTTCGGCAAGCGGCAGCCTGTGGCCCGGGCGAGCAAACAGGGCGCGCTCGCCAGCGCTTGACGATCAAAGCCGTTTGACGATCAAATCGTCGCCAATGGGCTTCGCTTCCGCACGCCGACGATCTATATCCGGTTTACGCCGCGCTCAAGCTTGATTACAGCTATCAGGACGATTCAACGGAACCCGACAGCCACATGGCCGACGACCACATCCGCTACGACATTCTGGCCCAGGAGGCGTTGCGCGGCGTCATGCGCAAGGTCCTGGCCGAGGTCGCGCGCACCGGTCTCCCGGGCAACCATCATTTCTTCATCACCTTTCTCACCGGCGCGCCGGGCGTGCGCGTCTCGTCGCGGCTGCGCGAGCGCTATCCCGAACAGATGACCATCGTCATCCAGTTCCAGTATTGGGACCTGAAGGTGAGCGACACCGGTTTCGAAGTCGGGCTGTCGTTTTCCGACGTGCCGGAGAAACTGGAAATCCCGTTCTCGGCCGTGCGCGGCTTTTACGATCCGTCCGTCAACTTCGAGCTCGAATTCGATGTCAAGACGGATACCCCGGCTGAACAGGAGACAAAGGCCAAGCCTGCTCCCGAGCCGCTGGCTATCGTCGCCGAGAAAAAGCCTGAGACGAAGAAGAAAACCGCTGAGGCGGAAAAGAAGCCTGCCGCGGCCGACGCCGGCGCCAAGGGCGCCGACGTGGTGTCGCTCGACGCCTTCCGCAAGAAGTGACCCGACAGGCGGCGTGACATGGCCGAGATCGTCAATCTCCGTCAGGCACGCAAGCAGAAGGCGCGAGCCGAGAAGGAGCGCCTGGCCGAACAGAACCGGGCGCTGCATGGCCGTTCCAAAACCAGCCGGGATCGCGACCGCCTGATCGCCGACAAGGCCGACAAATTGGTCGCCGGCCATCGCCGCGAAAAATCGGGCGATTCGGACAAATCCGATGCTTGAAGTGTGAGGGCGGTCGCGTGAGCCCGGTCGAAAAGCGCTCGGTCACCATTCGCGGCCACCGCACCAGCTATTCGCTTGAAAAGCCTTTTTACGACGACCTGGTCGCCATCGCGGCCGTGCGAAAACTGACGCTCGCCGCTCTTGTCGCCGAAATCGACGAGAGCCGCCCGCGCGATGCCAACCTCTCCTCGGCACTCAGGCTCTATGTGCTGGATTGGGCCAAGCGCCGGATGACGGGTTCGCTCTAACCTCCCTCCAGCGACTTCAGCAAATTGTCGATCGATGAGGGATCGATCTGGGGTTTTGGCGCGGGTTCCGCCGGCGACTGATTGTCATTGGTTGCAGGCCGAGCCTCCCGCTCCATCTTCTGCGCTTGCTCCGCCGCGGCCTTGCGTTCGGCGTCGAGCTTTGCCTTCTCTTCCGAGGCGATCCGCAACGCCTCTTCCGCCCTCTGGCGTTGCTGTTCTTCGGCCTGCGCTGCCTCCTCGGCAGCCTGCTGCGCCGCCTTGGCTTTCGCTTCGGCATCCGCTTTGGCCTTTGCAGCCGCCTCGGCTTTCGCCCTGGCCTCGGCTTCGGCCTTCGCCGCTGCATCCGCCTTTGCCTTGGCGTCCGCTTCAGCCTTCGCCCTGGCCTCGGCTTGGGCCTGCGCCTCAGCTTCGGCCTGTGCCTTGGCGTCCGCTTCAGCCTTCGCCTTGGCTTCAGCCTGCGCCCTCGCCTCCGCTTCGGCTTGCGCCTTCGCCTCGGCTTCAGCCTTCGCCCTGGCGTCGGCCTCAGCCTTCAGCCGCGCCGCTTCCTCCTGCTTGCGCAGTTCCTCCGCCGCCCTTTCACGCTCGGTTTGCAGCGCAGCGTAGTAGCGCACCTCCCGCCGCAGCCTTTGTTTCTCGAGCAGTGCGGCTTGCATGGCTTCGACCCGCTGCTGCTCCTTTTCCAGCGCACGCTGGGTCAGGAACTGTGCCAGCGGCTCGCTGTCGAACTGCCGTTTGGTGGCGCCGAACGGCCCGTCGACGCTGAAATTCAAAATCGGTTCGGAGCCGACCAGCGCCTCCTCGCCGGGCCGGTAAGCGATCTCGCCCTTGGCATCGACGGTGCTGGTGTTCAGATCGGCGGTGATGTCGGCGGACAGCGTCGCGCCCGGGCTTTCGAATTTGACCGGCGGTGCTCTCAGCGTGCCGCCGGCGATGGTGAAGGCAATATCGGTGTCCTGCGCCGGAAAACTGCCCGCCGCGGCGATCTGCGGCACAAAGCCGGCAGTCTTCGACGCGTCGATATCGCGCCCTATCGCGTCGGCCTTGGCGATGAAAGCGCCAAAGGCATCGGGATTGAAGCCGGCAATGGTCATGCCCTTCAGCGTTGCCGTGCCGGAACCGGACAGCGCCGCGACCATCGCGTCGACCGATTTGCCGCTGGTCGAAAGCGCCGTCGAGAACTCGCCGCTTCCGCTGATGCCGGCCTCCGGCAGCACGGCTGTCAAATCGGCGCCGGCGAGTTTCATCTGACCGGAGAAAAGCCCAGTGCCGTCATTGTTCTTGAGCTCGAACAGGCCACTCAACTCGCCGCCGAGGAACTTTGCCTTGAGGTCGGAAACGCGGATGCCTTCCTGGTCGAGCTGCAGCGACAGCGCAGCGTCATAGGCGGTGGCAAGCGGGCCAGCGGCAAGCGACGCCGCCGTCAGATCGAGATCGGCGGTAAATGGCAGACTGGATTTCTGGCTGAGCGGTGCTGTCGGCCAGGCCCCGTCATTGACAAGGAAGGCCTGGTCACCGAACAGCATCACTGCCATCGGATCGAGGTCCAGTTCGTCCAGCGACAGCGCGCCGGCAAGATGCGGCAGCCCCTCTTTGACATCGATATTTACGTCACCGGAAACCGCCGCTTCGTTGACGGCGCCGCTGAGGCCGCTCAACACCAGGAGACCGTTGCCGTAATCGGCATCGGCAGCAAGCGACGTCGACATGCCGGTCCCCATGCCGGGCAGGCCGACGCCGGTCGTCATCAGCCATGGCTCGATGTCGGCCGTTTCAAGGCTGACCTTGCCCTTGGCGGCCGCGCCCTGAGGCGTGTCGGCAATTGTCCCGTCGAAACCAGCTTTGAAGTCATTGCCGGCGAGGCTGAAGCGTGTCGCCAGGCCGCCGCCAAGCGTGCCTTTGGCCGAGACGTCGGTGGTCGCCTCGCCGAGCATGCCGAGCGGCAGTGCCGGCAGACCGTAAAGCGCCAGAAGTGCGGTGGCGTCGGCATTCCTTGCGTTGAAGGTCAACGTCACCGGCGCTTCGAGCGGCCGGTTGAGCGCCCCTTTGCCGGACAACGACGCCGAAAAGGCCGAGCCACCGGCCTTGCCCTGTGCGCTCATTGCCAGTCCAGTCGTACCGTCGCCATTGTCTGCGGCACTCGTGACCGCGTCGATACGCGCATCCTGGAACAGCTCGGGATAGGCAGCAGCCCTCGCCGCCAGCCCCTTCAGAACCGCATTGTCCGGATAATGCCGGACGGCGACGTCGATCAGCGGCTTGAGGTCGACGGCGACCACCGAGGCGTCGAGCTTGCCGGTCGGGCTCGCCGGGAAATCCTTGATTCGGCCGGTGGCGCTGATCGAGGCGCCGGCAAGTCCGCCGACGGACAGGCGGTCGATCTCAAGCAACCCCTCACGCAATCTAAGCGCGGTGTCGACGCTATCGGCGGTCAACCCGCCGGCGCTGACCGGCCCGGCCTTGATCCGGAAATCGAGGTCGCGATCGGAAAAGCGGTTGGCGCCCTTGTCGCTGACGAAGATCGAGGCAAAGGCGGCGAGCCCATCGACGTCGAGTTCGCCGCCTTCCAGTTGCATCAGCACCGATGGCCTGGTGTCGTCGGGCTGGCTGGAATCGATGCGGCCGGAGAACTTTGCCTTGCCGAGGATGAGTTCGAGATCGCTGAAGGCCTGGTGCTTCTCGCTCAAATCCACCTTGGCCTTGAAGCCGGCGGCCGGCAAGCGGCGGATCGCCTCGTCGACGTCCTTCGACAGCCAGGCGGCAAAGCCGGAGGGCTGCGCCACCGCCAGAAGCAGCGATCCGGTGAAACCGAAATGGTCCTCGACGCTGACCATGCCGTTGGCTTCCAGCTTGGCGCGGCCGGGTAGCGTGGCGGCCAGCGATTTTACCGCCCAGCCGCCCTCGGCCGGCTCGGCGGACAGGTGCACGTCGCGAACCGTGGTGTCGCCTGCCACCACCGCCGGCAGTTTCACCTCGACCGTGCCCGGTATGGTCGGCTTCGGCAGATCGAGCAGCGCCTGCTCCAGCGCCGCCACCCGCTCGGATAGCGTCAATCCGGCACCGGCCGCCGCCCCCACGGCCTCGTCGAACTGCACCTGCGCGCCATTGGCCTCGATCGAGAAATGCGGCTTCAGCCCAAGGTCGACCGCAGCCTTGCCGTCGGCGGTGTAGGGATTGTCGAGCGGTCCGGTCTCGAAGCGGAATTCGTCGACGCCGAGCTTCTGGTGGTCGAGCGAAAACTTGCCGTTCAGCCTGAAGCCCGGGTCCGGTTTGCCGGCGCTGACTTTCAGCGCCTCGCCGCTGGTGCCGCGCGGCTGCGCCGCAGTCCGGTCTGCGCCCGATATCTTGAACTGACCCGAATAGACGGCGGCGCCCTCGACGAGGCCCACATTGCCGTCGGTTTCGATGACCAGCGGATAGTCATCCGGATCGGCCTTGAGCCTGAGCCGCATTTGACCGTCCGGTTCGGCCTTGCTGGTGGAAGCGGCGATCATGGTCCGCAACCCGTCCAGCAACAGCGAGCCGTCCAGCCGCCAGGGGCCGGCCAGCGACTTGGCCGAGATCGTCGAGTTGATCTCGGAAATAAGATGGCTGCGCCCGCCGGCGGCGTGGCTGAGCGCGATCTGTCCTTCCGTCACCGTCAGCTTCTCGATGGAGATCTGACCGGGATCGAAGGGCGAGGACGGCCGTATCGTCCAGTCGACCGTGCCGTCGGCGGCGATGTCGATGATCGCCTTCGGCCGCACCAGGCGCATGTCGAAGATCAGCACTTCGCCGCGCAGGAATGGCGCGAGTTCTGCATCCATCGAAAAGGTTTCGACGGTCATCGCTGGCTGGCCGCTGGGGCCGCCGGCAACGGCGACGTTGGAAAAGGTCACCGAGGGGAACGGCAACAGCCTTGCCGTTGCATCACCTCGCACGGTCACCTTGCGGCCCAGAACGGCACTCGCCTCGCGCTCGAAATCGGCACGGTAACCTGTCCAGTCGACAAAGTACGGCACCACCAGCGCCGCACACAGCACCAGCACGAGAAGCCCACCGAAGATCACGAACAGGCGTGCGAGCATGAACTCCGAAGCGGTTGATTGAAAATCAGCCGCACTCTACCCGCATCAGCGTGTCGATAAAGAGGCAATTCCCGCCAGACAGGCTTCCAGAGCAAAAGAAGGCGGCCAAGAAAACTCAGCGGGCGTCGCGCTTTGCCTGCGCCACCTTTGCCGCCTGCCGCTGCCGGCCGAGTTCCATCGGCCGGATCAGATTCTCGGGCCGCCGGCTCACGATCGCGCGCATGCCTTTGTGCGCGGTGCGCGTGTTGAACTCGGGACCGTCTGCCGCAGCGCCTTGCTTCATGGACAGCGCCTTGCGTGCATTCTCGACCAGCGAAACACGCGCTGCCAACTGGCGGCGGCGTTCGGCCTCGCCATTGAGCCGCCGCATGGTCATCGCCAGAACCGCCAGCTTCAACTGCGAACCTTCATCGGCCTTCGAGGCGCCGGCGCCCTTTGGCGCACCCTTGCCGCGCATTTCGCGGCGGCGGCGATGCGCCTCGGTCTGGGCCTTGTCGCGCCGTTCCCTTAGGAGCTTGACCAGGCTGGCGAGTTCGGCGTCGGCAAGATGCTGTACCGCTGGATGGTGCGACTTCTCGACGAGAGCGCGTTCGTCGGCGCTCAGCGCCCGAGCCTCTTCCTTGCGTGAAATCGCCATGACACCGTTCCTCCGTCTGTGACGCCTGCTTGCCTCTCAGGTCCTTGGAGTCTTGATCCAAATGGTGGTGCGGTCAAGCCGGGCACCATTTTGGATCTTCCTCCATTATTCGGCCGGCAATATCTTGCCGGGGTTCATTATGTTCAGCGGATCGAGTGCCTGCTTGATCGTGCGCATGATGTCGACGCCATGGCCGAGCTCATGCCGCAGGAAGCCGATCTTGCCTTGCCCTATGCCATGCTCGCCGGTGCAGGTGCCGTCCATGGCGATGGCGCGCATATTGAGCCGCGCCACGAATTTTTCCGCGAGTGCGATCTCCTTCGGATCGTCCACGTCCATCAGCACCAGCACATGGAAATTGCCGTCGCCGGCGTGGCCGACGATCGGCGCGACCAGCCCCATCTCGGCGATATCCACCTCGGTCTCCGTGACACATTCGGCAAAGCGCGAGATCGGCACGCAGACATCGGTCGACAGGCCCTTGGCGCCCGGCCGCAGCGTCAGCGACGACCAGTAGGCATCGTGCCTGGCTTTCCACAATTTCGTCCGCTCTTCGGCGACGCTGGTCCACAGGAACGGGCCGCCGCCATTTTCCTCGGCGATCATGCCGAAAGTCTCGGCCTGTTCGGCAACGCTGGCATCGCTGCCGTGGAACTCGACGAACAGGCACGGGCTCTCCGGATAGTCGAGCTTCGAATAGGTCTTCATCGCCCGCATCTGCAGCGCGTTGACCAATTCGATGCGCGCCACCGGAATGCCCATCTGGATGGTCGCGATCACCGCGTTGCAGGCCGCCTCGACGCTGGGAAACGGGCAGACGCCGCCCGAAATCGCCTGCGGAATGCCCTGCAGCTTCAAGGTCAACTGGGTGATGATGCCAAGTGTGCCTTCCGAGCCGATCAGCAGCCGCGTCAGATCGTAGCCGGCCGAGCTTTTCTTCGCGCGCTTGCCGGTCGTCACTGCTTCGCCGTCGGCCATCACCGCGGTCAGCGACAGGACGTTCTCGCGCATCGTGCCGTAGCGCACGGCGTTGGTGCCCGACGCGCGCGTCGCCGCCATGCCGCCGAGCGAGGCGTTGGCGCCCGGATCGATCGGAAAGAACAGGCCGGTGTCGCGCAGATGCCGGTTGAGGTCCTCGCGCGTCACGCCGGGCTCGACAGTGCAATCGAGGTCCTGCGGATTGACCGCAATGATGCGGTTCATGCGTGACGTATCGAGTGAGATGCCGCCGCCCGGCGCATTGGTGTGGCCTTCCAGCGAAGAGCCGACGCCGAAGGCAATCACCGGCACGCGATGCGCCGCGCATGCGCGCACGATCTCCTGCACCTCCTCCGTCGTCTCGGCAAAGGCGACGCCGTCCGGCGCCTGCGTCGGAATATAGGTCGTGGTGTGCGCGTGCTGGGCGCGGATCGCTTGGCCGGTCTGGAATCGCTCGCCGAGCCGCTGCTTGAGGATGCCGAGTACGGCGGCGATCCCTTCTTCGTTGCGCTCGACCGGATTGAGGTCGCTTAGAGCCATCGATTCCTCCGCGAATGGACCAGCGTCCACCCTTGTTCTGCATCTAGGGATGCGTAGTCTCACCAACCACGCTCTGTCCAGTCCACGCTCACCCCGGCATGACGAGAAGGAAGTTTCCGATGCCCATCCCTGCCCCTTTCGTCTCTCGCGCCATGGACATCGAGGAGGCCTGGATCGACTACAACGGCCATCTCAACATGGCCTATTACAACGTGCTTTTCGATCGTTGCTCCGACGAAGCCTTCGAGATGATGGGGATGGGGCCGGATTATGTGAAAGAACGACGGCTCACCATCTACACCGCGGAAGTCCATGTCTGCTACGTCCAGGAGTTGCATCTCGACCACAAGGTCACGGTCTCGTTCCAGTTGCTGGACCACGACGAGAAGCGGCTGAGGGCCTATCAGGAAATCCGCCATCTCGACGGCTGGCTCGCCGCCACCTCCGAAACGCTGTCGCTGCATGTCGACATGGCTGGCCCAAGGGTAGCGCCCTTCCCCGCCGACGTCCTGGCCAGGGTGGAAGCGATGCGCGCCGCCCATGCCGCCCTGCCGATGCCGGAGCGCGCCGGCCGCTCGACCGGTATTCGTCGTAAGCCGGCTTGAACCACGGTCCAACCGCCGTTAACCTTACCGAGGTTTTAACGTGAACAAGCCGAATTGAGACGTTGAACGACTCAGCGCGGCGTTGGAAAACCGTCCGCATCGAATTGCGATACGGCGGCGGAGCAGCAGCGGTTCGGGGAACGTGCATGAAAACCGACATCAAGGTCGAGGCGGACAGGCTGGCGGCTGATCCACGCATCACCGACTATGATTTCTGGCGCTCGCTGAAGAACCTCAACAACGAGATCTTCCACATTGCCAACAACAACGAGCCGATCCCCTTCGCCATGATCCGCTGGCGCGCCATCCTGAAGCAGGCGCGGATGAAACGCGGCCACGCCTGAACGGTGCGGGAAGAAACAGACCGGCCGTCCGGTTTGCATTTCTGATGATGTGCTGACGAACGACCCTACTTCAAGGCAGCCGCTTTACCGCCCCCAGCGGCGAACGCGGTACCACCGGCGACGACTGGATGATCGCCGTATTGGTCATCGCGAACGGAATGATCCGGTCGATCAACCGCTCGAGCTCGGCCACCGAGCCGACATGCGCCAGCGCGAAGAAACAGTCTTCGCCGGTGACCCGGTCGCATTGGGCGATCTCCGGCAGGTCGCGGATAATTTCGGCCACGACAGCCAGTTGCCCCGGCACCGGCCTGATCCGCAGCCATGCCGACAGCTTCAGGCCGAGCGCGGCCGGATTGATGCGCACCGTATAGGCCTCGATCACGCCGCTTTCCTGCAGCCGCTTGATGCGCTCGGCGACGCTCGGCGCCGACAGGCCGACCGATCGCGCCAGTTCGGCGGTGCTGGTGCGCGCATCCTTTTCCAGCAGGCGCAGGATTTTCAGGTCCGCCGGATCCAGATCGCTATTTTCATTTCGAAGGCGTTTCAGTGGAATACTCCTTGCTTTCGAAAAGGAAATGGCCGCAATGATTGGCCATCATCCGTATCAATGACAAAAATCGCCTGCGATACTGATCCCATGGAAGATCGGACGCAAGCCCCGGCAGCAAGCCCGGCACTCGCCGGCCCCGCCTTTACCTTGGCAAACGCGGTCCCGCCGCATCTCTGGTTCGGCGTCAGCGCCGTGTTCCACTATCTCGGACCGGCCTTCGCGGTGCTGCTGTTCCCGCATGTCGGCGTGCTCGGCATGGCTTGGCTGCGCATCGCCACCGCGGCGCTCGTCTTTGCCCCATTGACCCGTCCATGGGCGGTCTTCGCCCGCGCCGATCGCTCGACGCGGTTGTTGCTTGTGGCTTTCGGCGTCTGCCTTGGGGTGATGAATTGCTCGTTTTATCTGGCGCTTGATCGTCTGCCGATCTCGCTGGTGGCGGCGATCGAATTCGTCGGCACCATCGGCGTCGCGCTTGTCGGCCTCAGAAGCCCGCGCAATCTCGCCGCCCTCGCAATCGCCGTCGCCGGCACCTTGCTGCTGATCGACGTCAAATGGTCGAGCGATCCGGTCGGCCTGTTCTGGGCCTTCCTTAACGGCACGCTGTTCGTTGGCTATATCGTGCTCGGCCACCGCGTCGCGCGCGCCGGCGCCGGCGATGGCATCGCCGGGCTGGGTGCCGCCATGGCGGTCGCCCTTCTCGTTGTACTGCCGATCGGTTTTGCCGATGCGCTGCCGGCTTTCTCGGCGCCGCCGCTGCTGCTTGCGGCGGTCGGCGTCGGCATATGCTCGTCGGTCATTCCCTATATTTGCGACCAGCTTGCCATGTCGCGGCTGCCGCGCTCCAGCTTCGCGCTGATGATGTCCTTGCTGCCGGTCACCGCGACGTTGATCGGCGTCATTGTGCTGCGGCAGATCCCAAGCGCCACGGACTGCCTTGGCATCGCACTGGTGGTGGCCGGCGTGGCGTTCCATAAGCCGGCGCCGGACTGATCAGCCCAGCTTCTCCTTGAGGAAGGCGATGGTTCGACCCCAGGCAAGGTCAGCCGCCTTCTTGTCGTAGCGGGCCGCCGACGTTTCGTTGTTGAAGGCATGGTTGGCGCCTTCATAGACATAGACCGAGTATTCGACATGAGCCGCGTCGAGTGCCTTCTTGAAGGCGTCGATGCCGGCATTGGTGCGGGTGTCGAGGCCTGCATAATGCAGCATAAGCGCGGCCTTGATCTTCGGCACGTCCTCGGCCTTTGGCTGCATGCCGTAATAAGCGACGGCGGCGGCGAGGTCCGGCGCGTTGACGGCCAGCATGTTCACCGTGCCGCCGCCCCAGCAGAAGCCGACGGCGCCGACCTTGCCGTTGCCGTCCTTGTAACCTTTGAGGTAGGCGACCGTTGCGACGGCATTGGTGGCGACCTGTGCTGGATCGAGCTGGGAAAACAGGTCACGTGCCCTGTTTTCATCGGCCGGCGTGCCGCCGAGCGGCGTCATGAAGTCCGGCGCGAGCGCTACGAACCCTTCCAGCGCAACGCGCCGCGCCACATCGCGAATATGCGGGTTGAGACCCCTGTTCTCATGCACCACGATGACGGTGCCAAGCTTGCCGGTCTGGTCCGCCGGCCTGACCAGATAGCCCTTCATCTCGCCGGCGCTGCCGGGATAGCTGATGTCCTCGCCTTTCACACGCGGATCATCTTCCGCCACGATTGCCGCCTGGGCCGAGTTCGCCGCCAGCAGCGGCGCGATCGCGGCCGCTGCCGCACCCGAGCCTGCAAGCCTGGTCAACTGCTCCATGAAGCGGCGCCGGTCGAGCGTCAGATGCGTGTATTCGTCATAGGCATCGATCATCGCCTGGGTAATGACAGGCTCGGCGGCAGTGGGTCCGGCAGGTGTTCTCATGGCGCGCTCCTCGTCGGCCCCCCGCGGCAACATAGAGCCGAAGCTTGCCTGGTCCAGTCACGGCTGGGTGAGGCTGCCATAAGTCCTTGCACGAAGGCCGTGATGCCGCGCGCCGCACTGTCATTAAATTTTGGTCATTTGTGGCAATGCTAAATGCACGCACCACAATGTAAAAAGAAGTTACCGGGCTATGCCTCACTCGGGCCATTTGGCGAACGAGAATGGCCATTTGGCGGGAAAAGAATGCCTGATTGACGACGAAGGAATACGCCCATGACCTTTCCCTCCCCGCTTCTGGCAAGTGGGATCGCCCTCGCCGCTATGGCTTTGCTGGCGCTGCGGTTCACTGCCTTCACCGCCTTCAAACGATCGTTAATCAAGATCCGCGCCAACCGGCACCCGCCCGCAAACACCAAAGCCTGAGGAAAGGTCATGGACGTTCAGGACATCATCAACACCGTCTCCCAGAAATCCGGTCTCAACCAGGCTTTGACGGAAAAGATCGCCGGCACGATTTTCTCCGTGCTTGAACACGAGGCGGAAGGCACGACTCTGTCCAGCTTCTTCGCCAAGATCCCGGGAGCCGACGCCCTGGCCAAGCAGTATGATGTCATGGCTCCCGGCACGGCTTCCGGCGGTGGTCTCCTGTCCTCGCTGGAGGGCGCGCTCGGCGGCGTTCTCGGCGAAAAACCGGCGCGCTGATCAACGGCGTCGCCATACTCAAGGCATCAGGCCTCACGCTGGCACAGATCAGCCAAGCCGGCAGGATGCTGGTCCAGCAGGCCGAGACAGCCGCCGGCCCGCAGCTGACCAGTGAGGTACTTGCATCGGTACCCGACCTGAAAGGGCATCTCGGGCTCTGAAGGAACTTCTCTATTTCGGCAGCGTATAGGCCATCACATAATCGCCCGACTTGGTGCCGACCGAGCCGTGGCCGCCGGCAACGATGACGACGAACTGGCGTCCGTCGGCTACCGTGTAGGTCATCGGTGTCGACTGCCCGCCCGCCGGCAGCCGCGCCTGCCAAAGCTGCTTGCCGGTCGTGAGATCATAGGCGCGCACATAGTCGTCGACCGCCGCACCGAGGAAGGCGACGCCGCCGGCGGTGATCATCGGCCCGCCAATGCCGGGCACGCCGACCTTAAACGGCAGCGGCAGCGGCGTCATGTCGTAAACGGTGCCGTTGCGATGCTTGTAGACGATCTTTCCGGTCCGAAGATCGGCGCCCGCCACATAGCCCCAGGGCGGCGCCTGGCAGGGAATGCCGAGCGGCGACAGGAACGGCTTCAATATGACTGCGTAAGGCGCACCGTCATTGCGGTTCAGGCCCTGTTCGCTGCCCTTGGTGTCACCGGGCGGCGGCACGTCGGCGCGCGGCACCAGTTTAGAGATGAACGCCAGATATGTCGGCATGCCGAACATCACCTGCCGGACCGGATCGACTGCCACGCCGCCCCAGTTGAAGGTGCCGAAATTGCCGGGGTAGATCAGCGAGCCCTGTAGTGACGGGGGCGTATAGCGGCCCTCATATCGCAGCTTCCGAAGCTCGATCCGGCAGGCCAGCTGGTCGAACATGGTGATGCCCCACATATCGGCGCCGGTCAGCGGTTTCGGACTGAAGCTCAGGTCCGAGAGCGGCTGCGTCAGCGAGGTATGGTCGCCTTCGATCGCGCCGCCCGGCGCCGGTAGTTCCTTGACCGGAACGATCGGCTCGCCGCTGCGCCGGTCGAGCACATAGAGGTCGCCCTGCTTGGTCGGCCCGACCAGCGCAGGCACCACGCCGCTTTCCGTGGTGATGTCGACCAGCGTCGGCTGCGCCGGCACGTCCATGTCCCAGAGGTCATGGTGCACGGTCTGCCGCACCCAGCGCAATTGTCCGCTGTTGAGGTCGAGCGCGGTGATCGACGAGGAGAATTTCTCGTCATTGGCGCTGCGCCCGGCGCCGAGCTGGTCCGGCGTCTTGTTGCCGAGCGGCACATAGAGCAGGCCGAGCTTCTCGTCGGCGCTCGCCGTCGACCACATGTTGGGCGAGTTGTTGGTATAGGTCTGGCCCGGCGGCAGCGGCGTCGTCTGGTCAGGATTGCCGGAATCCCAATTCCACAACAGCGCGCCGGTGTCGGCATCGTAGGCACGGATAACCCCGGACGGCTCCTGCGTCGAATAATTGTCGTTGACCGCACCGCCGACGATGATCTTGTTGGCGACGATCAGCGGCGCCGAGGTCGAATAGTAATAGCCCGGCTTCGGGTATGGCATGTTGGCGAGCAGGTTCAGCGTGCCGCCTTCGGCAAATGTGGGGCAGACCTGGCCGTTCGCGGCATCGAGCGCGATCAGCCGGGCGTCGGATGTCGGCAAATAGATGCGTGTGGCGCAGGGCTGGCCGGTGGCGATCTTGGCGTCGGCATAATAGGACACGCCGCGGCAGGTCTGGTGCTGGCGGTCCTTGTCGAGCTTGACCTGCGGATCGAAGCGCCATTTCTCCTTGCCGGTGGCGGCGTCTATGGCGATGGCGAAATTATGCGGCGTGCAGATATAGAGCGTGTCGGCAATCTTCAGCGGCGTCACCTGATAGGTCGTCTCGGCGATGTCGTCGGGCCCTTTCACGTCGCCGGTGCGATAGGTCCAGGCCGGTTGCAGATTGGCGACGTTTTCGGCGGTGATCTGGTCGAGCGGCGAATAGCGCTGGCCATATTGCGTGCGACCGTAATAGTGCCATTCGCCAGCCGGCACGTTGCCGCCGAGATCGGCCGTCGGCGTCACCTTGTCGGTGTTGAGTTGGCCGGCAATATCCTTTGGGTCCGCCGTCATCGAATAACCGGCGACGCCGAGCGATGCCAGCACTGCGAGGATCAGCGGCGCGCGTCCGTCGGGACCGGTAAGCCCACGCCGCGCCCAAGGCGTCAACAGCCACAGCGCGACAAGCACGATGATGCCGCCGCGCGGACCGAGCTCCCACCAGTCGAAGCCGATCTCCCAGACCGCCCAGGCGAGCGTGCCGAGCACGATCGCCGCATAGAGCCACAGCGCCGTGGATCTGCGCCTGTAGAGCAGCCAGGCCGCGACAAGGAAAGCTAGACCAACGATGACGTAATACCAGCTGCCGCCCAGCGTCACGAGCCAGATGCCGCCGCCGCCAAGCGCCAGGCCGATGAGGAAAAGAATCAGGGAGGTGATGACCACAGCCAAGACGGTGCTCCTTCGACTGGTGCGCTCCGCGACGCGTCCATGGGCAACCCCGCATTGCGTTCCTGCCCCCACGCAACTTTCTCCGGCCCGCCTCCCCTGTCAAGCAAGCTCGGCGTTTTACGGCGCCGGCCCATCGCAAGCCCGGCGTTTTGGTTAGCGGACCCATTTCAGATTGTGAGTCCACCGACTGGACAGAGAACAAAACGGAGACACTTCTGGCCTTTCGCTGCCGAATCACTACATTCGGGGGGAGATGTCCGGGTTTTCGGAAGACATGCCCTTTTTTGACGAACCGAACGCGCGGCCCGTGGCCCCGTCGGGCATTGCCGCGCGCGCCATGGCTGCCCGCGGCAACCAGAACAACGCGCCCGATTATCTCAACGGCCTCAACCCCGAGCAGCGGCTGGCAGTAGAAACCACCGAAGGCCCGGTGCTGGTGCTGGCCGGCGCCGGCACCGGCAAGACGCGCGTCCTGACCACCCGCATTGCCCACATCCTTGCCACCGGCAAGGCTTTCCCCTCGCAGATCCTCGCCGTCACCTTCACCAACAAGGCGGCGCGCGAGATGAAGCAGCGCATCGGCCTGTTGATCGGCGACGGCAATGTCGAGGGCATGCCGTGGCTCGGCACCTTCCATTCGATCGGCGTCAAGCTGCTGCGCAGACATGCCGAGCTGGCCGGGCTCAAATCCGACTTCACCATTCTCGACACCGATGATGTCGTACGGCTGATCAAGCAGCTCATCCAGGCCGAAGGTCTGGACGACAAGCGCTGGCCGGCCAAGCAGTTCGCCCAGATGATCGACGGCTGGAAGAACAAGGGCCTCGGTCCCGGCGACATCCCCGAGGGCGATGCCCGTGCCTTCGCCAACGGCAAGGGCCGCGAGCTCTATAAGGCCTATCAGGAGCGGCTGAAAACGCTGAACGCCTGCGACTTCGGCGATCTCCTATGCCACCCGATCCGCATCTTCCGCGCCAATCCGGACGTGCTGAAGGAATACCACAAGCGCTTCCGCTACATCCTCGTTGACGAGTATCAGGACACCAACACCGCCCAGTACATGTGGCTGCGCCTGCTGGCACAGCGGCCTCAATCCTCCCCCCTTGAGGGGGAGGTGTCCGCGAAGCGGGCGGAGGGGGTTGCCGCAGAAGGCACCGCCGATGCGTCGAGCACTGCCGCACGGACCCCACCCGGCCGGGCTTTGCCCGGCCACCCTCCCCTCAAGGGGGAGGGAAATCCGCGCCGCGCCACCGTAAACATCTGTTGCGTCGGCGACGACGACCAGTCGATCTATGGCTGGCGCGGCGCCGAGGTCGACAACATCCTGCGCTTCGACAAGGACTTTCCCGGCGCCACCATCATCCGGCTGGAGCGCAACTACCGCTCCACTGCGCACATTCTCGGCACCGCCTCGCATCTCATCGCCCACAATGAGGGCCGCTTCGGCAAGACGCTGTTTACCGAAAAGATCGCTGAGGACGACGAGAAGGTGCATGTCCATGCCGCCTGGGATTCCGAGGAGGAGGCCCGCGCCGTCGGCGAGACAATCGAGTCCTACCAGCGCCAGAAGCACAATCTCAACGACATGGCGATCCTCGTCCGCGCCTCCTTCCAGATGCGCGAGTTCGAGGACCGCTTCGTCACGCTCGGCCTCAACTATCGCGTCATCGGCGGCCCGCGCTTCTACGAACGCCTCGAAATCCGCGATGCGCTGGCCTTCTTCCGCGTCGTCGCGCAAGGCGCCGACGACCTCGCCTTCGAGCGCATCGTCAACGTGCCGAAGCGCGGCCTTGGCGAGGCAACGATCCGCCAGATCCACGATACCGCCAGGGCGCTGCGCATCCCGATGCTGGAGGCGGCGGCAACGCTCGCCGAGAGCGACGAGCTGAAGCCGAAGCCGCGCGCGGCCCTGCGCGAGGTATCGGCCAATTTCGAGCGCTGGCAGAAGGCGCTGGAAACCACGCCGCACACCGAGCTCGCCGAGACCATTCTGGAGGAGAGCGGCTACACCGACATGTGGAAGAACGACCGCTCGGTTGAAGCGCCCGGCCGGCTCGAGAACCTAAAGGAACTGATCCGCTCCATGGAGGAGTACGAATCGCTGCGCTCCTTCCTCGAACATGTCGCACTGGTCATGGACGCCGAACAGAACGCCGAGCTCGACGCCGTCAACATCATGACGCTGCATTCGGCCAAGGGCCTCGAATTCGAAACCGTGTTCCTGCCCGGCTGGGAGGAAGGCCTGTTCCCGCACCAGCGTTCCCTCGACGAGGGCGGCCGCTCCGGGCTCGAGGAGGAGCGCCGCCTCGCCTATGTCGGCCTGACCCGCGCCAAGAAGAACCTGCACATCTGGTTCGTCTCCAACCGCCGCATCCACGGCCTCTGGCAATCGACCATCCCGTCGCGCTTTCTCGACGAACTGCCCGAAGCCCATGTCGAGGTTGCCGAGAGCGGCAACTCCTATGGCGGCTACGGCAATGCCTATGGTGGCGGCTCGTTCGCCTCCGGTCGTGGCGGCCAAGGTGCAGGCAGGCAGAACCCCTATGGAGCGTCGCGCTTCGACAACATCGGCGGCAACAACGGCGCTGAAAAATCCGGCGCTTTCTCCAGCACCTATGCGACACCGGGCTGGCAACGTGCTCAGGCCAACCGCACCGAGGCGACCGACCGCAATTGGGGCACGCGCTCCGGCCACCAGGTCGAGCGCATCGGCTATGGCGAAACCGACTCCGGCTACGGCGCCGGCCGCACCTCGATCAAGGGCCGCACCATCGACGGCGAGCTGGTCGCCAAATCCGTCGCCGACACGCCGTCCCCCTTCAATGTCGGCGACCGCGTCTTCCACCAGAAATTCGGCAACGGCAACATCTCGGCCATCGAAGGCAACAAGCTAACCATCGACTTCGACAAAGCCGGCCAGAAACGCGTGCTGGACGGATTTGTCACGGGGGTGTGAGGTCGCCGGTCGCTACCGATACCGCGCCTGGTTCCATTTGTGGCCGAGCAGCGACAGGATGATGATCAGCCCGTTGAAGAACTGGACATAGAAGCCGCTCAGTCCCGCCGCGACGACACCGGTCTGGATGAAGGAGACGGTGACCGCGCCGATGGCGCCGCCGACGACGGTGCCGATGCCGCCCCAGGTCGGCGTGCCGCCGACGAACACCGATGCCAGCACCGGCAGCAGATAGCCGTCGCCCGCAGTTGGCCACCAGGTGAAGTTTATCATTACCGAGAAGGTGCCGGCGATTGCCGCACCGATGCCGACGAAGACGAACACCTTCACCCTGACGCGCTTGACGTCGATGCCCATCTGCTGGGCGCTGTCGGGATTGTCGCCGACCACCTTGACCTGCGCGCCGAAGCGATGGCGGTTGTAGAGCAGCGCCGACAGCACGACGAAGCCGATGGCCCAGAAGATCTGCACCGGAATGCCGTAGACCTGGCTGGAGAAGATCTTGTAGGCCCAGCTGTCGGCAAGGCCGGTCAGTGCCGTCGACCTGCCCTCGTTGATGATCTGGATCAGGCCGCGCAGCAGGAAATTCATGCCGAGCGTGGCGATCAGCGACGACAGCCCGCCATAGACGACCAGCGAGCCGACCAGGAAGCCGAGCAGCACGCCGGTGACCATTGCGGCGGCGATGCCGACGAACGGGTCGTAGCCGGCCTGCACGACCAGCGCAAACACCCATGAGGCGAAGCCCATCGTCGCCGGAAACGACAGGTCGATCTCGCCGCAGGTGACGACGAAAACCAGCGGCACTACCACGAACAGCGCCACGGGCAGCGTGGTCAGCACGGAACTGTAGAGATACCAGCTGGTGAAGACCGTCGGATTGGCGATCATGAACACCGCCATCATCACGATGAACACCGCAAGCGTGCCGAGTGCGGCGCGGTTGTCGAGGACAAAGCCGCGCATCCAGTGATCGGACGGGTGCTTCCATGCCTTCCGGGCGGCTTCGCTGCTGCCGAGCGGGGTTTGCAGATCGGGCTCCATTGTCTTGCTCATCGCGTTGCCTGCTCCCCGGCATCGTGCAATCCCGCCAGTCCGCCGGGGTGTGCCACGTCTTCCATGAAATTGATGAGGTCTTCGGCCGACTTGACCTCGCTCCGGTCGGCGCTGAGCGCGACCTTGCCGCGGTCGAGCACGACGAAGCGGTCGGCGATATCGAAGACGTGGTGGATGTTGTGGCCGATGAACAGGATCGACCGGCCGCTCGCCCGCACCTGGCGGACGAAATGAAAAACCTTCGCCGTTTCGGTCAGTGACAGCGCCGTCGTCGGCTCGTCGAGAATGATCAGGTCGGCTTGCTTGTAGATGGCGCGGGCGATCGCCACGCCCTGACGTTCGCCGCCCGACAGCTGGCCGACGATCGACTGCGGCGTGAACACTTTCGAGGTGAAGCCGATCTCGCGCATCAGCCGGCTCGCCTCCGCGATCTCCTTGTTGACCTTCAGCCAGCCAAGCCAACCGGTGAGCTCGCGGCCCATGAAGATGTTGCGCACGATCGTCTGCTGAACGGCGAGCGCCCGGTCCTGGAACACCGTCTCGATGCCGGCGTCGCGCGAGCGCGCGGCGCTCCACCCGGTCACCGGTTTGCCGCGGATGAGGATTTCGCCGCTGGTCGGCTTGACCACGCCGGAAAGAATCTTGATCAGCGTCGATTTGCCGGCGCCGTTGTCGCCGATCAGGCCGACCACCTCGCCGCGGTCGACGCTGAGGTTGACGCCGCCAAGCGCATAGACCTGGCCGTAGGACTTGCTGATGTCACGCAATTCGATGAGGCGTTCGGCCATGGCGGTCCTCGCTTGTTTGTCGGTCGTTGCCGGCCGGGGTTCAACCCGGCCGGCAGATCGGGCGATCAGCGCAGCGCCTGCTTGGCGAGTTCGGCGACGATCTCGTAATTCTGCGGCGTGACGAAGCCGGCACCGGTGTCGACATTCATCGGCGCCAGACCCAGCACCACCTGCTGGCAGAGGCTGAGGATCGGCAGATATCCCTGCAGGAACGGCTGCTGGTCGGCCGTCAGCTGCACCCAGCCGCCCTTGAAGCCCTCGACGATCTGCGGGCTGGTGTCGAAGCCGAAGTTGAAGATGTCGCCCGGCTTCCTGCCCGCCGCCTGCATGTAAGTCGGCACATTGCCCAGCAGCTGCCCGCCGGGATAGCCGACCGCCTTGACGTCGGGATTGTTGAGCAATGCTGCCGTGATCACCGGAATGGCCAGATTGGGGTCGGCGGCCCACTCGGTTTGAGAATTGATTTGAACGACATCGACGCCGGCCTCTTTCAGTGCGGCGACTGTGCCACGCTCGCGTGCGCCGCGGCTCTCGTTCTCGAACGGGCCGATCATGATCGCCTTGTCGCCGGCCTTCAGCCCGGCCAGCTTGAACGCCTCGGCGCCAAGTGCGCGGCCCTGCTGCTCCTGCTGGGCGCCGACATAGCCGCCGCCGAACGCCGCCGTGACCGTCGGCACAGGCACGTTCTGGTACATCATCTTGATGCCGTCCTTGTGCGCCTGTTCGGCCAGCGGCATGATAGCGGCGTCGCCCGGGTGGCCCATCATGGCGATGCCTTGGGGCTTGACTGCGACTGCCTCGCGCAGCTGCTGGACCATCTTTTCGACATCCCAGCCCGAAAAGATATAGTCGACCTTAGGCCCGAGATCGGCGGCCGCCTGCTTGGCGCCATTATAGACGATGGTGCCGAAGGCGTCGCCCTCGGCGCCGCCCGCGAAGAAACGGATATGGACATCCTTGCACCACTGGGCATCGAGCGCCTGCGCCGGCAAGGTCGAGAGTGCGGCGGCGAGCGCCATCGCGGCCGCCGCGACGGTCGAGCGCAGAACTGTCCTTCTCATCATAATGCTCATGCACTTATCCTCCCTTTGTTTCCTCGCTAGCCGAGGGGTTTTGACGATCGCTTCGGCATTGCGCCGCATCTCCCGCTGGCCGGCACCTCCCGCCGGCCGACTTCTCACACCGGGTTCGGCAGATAGCTCGCGCCTCCCCGGCATTGTTTGAGATAATCCAGTGCCCGCGCCTGGCCGGTGATCTCGAGATCGCCGCGATAGACCGGGTCGTGCCAGCCCTCGATGTCGATCGCGCCCTTGTAGCCGGCCAGCCGCAGCTCGCTGATCACCCGTGTCCAGTCGCTGTCGCCGAACCCCGGCGTGCGCATCTGAACGAACGGCAGGCGGCCGAACACGCCATGTTCGCGGATCACGTCCCAGCGCACCGTCGCGTCCTTGCCGTGGACGTGGAAGATGCGCGGCGCCCATTTGCGGATCTGCGGGATCGGGTCGATCAGGTAGACCAGCTGGTGGCAGGGCTCCCACTCCAGGCCGAGATTGTCGTCCGGCACTTCGTTGAACATCAGCTCCCAGGCGTCCGGATTATGGGCGATATTCCAGTCGCCGCTGGCCCAGTTGCCGTCCATCGCGCAGTTCTCGAAGGCGATGCGCACGCCCTTGTCGGCGGCACGTTTTGCCAGCTTCCCCCAGACCTCGCGGAAACGCGGCAGGCTGTCGGGCAGCGGCTTGCCGCGAATGCGGCCGGTAAAGCCGCTGACCATATTGGTGCCGAACAGATGCGCGTTGTCGATGATCGTTTCCCACGCCTGGAGCACGCCGCGATCGACTTCGCCGCTCTCCAGCGGATTGCCGAACACGCCGATCGACGAAATGACGACATCGGCATCGCCGATCGCCTCGCGGAGCTCGCCTGCCAGCCGCGGAATATCCTTGCCGCCCAGCGTCTGCCAGAAAAACGGCTGGATGCTCTCGAAGCCGAGCGGCAGGATCTGCCTGACATAGGCGGCCGGATCGTCGAGATTGGCGCGCACCATGGTGCCGATCCTGATGTCGAGCAGCGGGTTTGGCATCATGATCCTTCCTGTGCAGTGATAGCGACCCGGCGCCCGGTTTCGGCGCTCTCGATCGCAGCGAAAACCATGGCCAGGCTCTTGATGTTGTCGGCGCCGCAAGTCTCCGGCTCGGTGCCGGTTTCGACGGCGCGGACGAAATCCTGGATAATGCCGAGATGGCCGCCGACGCGATCGGCCGGGTCGAGCGGCGGCACGGCTATCGGTTCGGTGCGGTCGAACAGGCCTTCGCGGACCGGCCGAACGACTTCGGCCTTCAGCCCATCCTCGCCGTCCCAGACAATGCTGCCGCGCTCGGCGACGATACGCCATATACTGTCCCAGCTGGTACGGAAGCCGGCCGCGCACCAGCTGCCGGCATAGGTGAACAGCTTGCCGCCGCCGAGGTCGAAGCTTGCGGTAGCCGACGACCCTTGCCGATACCAGGAATTGGCCGGCTCCCACTCCTGGCAATAGACACCGGCCGGCTCGCCGGCCACCATATAGCGGGCGGCATCGAATGTGTGGATCGCCATATCGAGCAGCAGCACATGGCGCATCTCCTCGCGAAAACCGCCGAAATGCGGCGCAATGAAGAAATCGGCGTGGATGCTGGTCGCAGCACCAATGGCGCCGGAATCGAGAAAGCGCCGGATGCGCCTGACATTGGCGATGTAGCGGCGGTTCTGCACGACGGCATGGATGCGCCCGGCGCTGCGGGCCGCCTCGACAATGGCACGCGCATTGTCCGGGCTGTCGGCCAGCGGCTTTTCGGTCAAGAGATGGCAATGATGGGCAAAGGCGGAAAGCGCAACCTCGCGGCGGGCGGCGGGAACCACCACGTCGAATACCGCGTCGGGCCTGGCCTGGTCGAGCACGGCGTCGAGGTCGGTTCCGATGATGGCGCCCGAAAGCTCGTATTCGCGCGCCCTTGCCCCCGCCCTTTCGGCGTCGAGATCAACCAGGCCGACAATGGCGAGCCCATCGATCTGCCTGGCCGCATCGAGCCAGGCCTTGCTCATCGCTCCGCAGCCGACCAGGACGACATTGATCATCCAGCACTCCTCCCTCTCGGCCCCTCCAGACCGATCGTCACGGCATTCACGGCAGGGCCGTAAACCTTTTTCCGTAAACGTTTACGAGAACACACCCGATGGCGTACAATGTCAATTAGCCGGTGCGAAAAATCGTCCTGCCGCCTTGGCCCGAAGAGCCGCCGGTGCTAGCCAAGCAAGGGGGAGAACTGTCCTTTGGCGTCCAGTATTCACGACCTTGCGCGTCACCTGAACATCTCGATCGGCACGGTGTCGCGCGCGCTCAACGGCCGCGCCGATGTCAATGCCGACACACGGCAGCGCGTGCTCGATGCGGCCAAGAAGCTGAATTATTCGCCGAACCAATCCGGCCGCAGTTTGCGGCGCGGCGCCACCCATTCGATCGCCTTCATGCTGCAGCCGCATCCGGGCGACCAGGAATATGGCGAGCCGTTCTTCATTCCGTTCCTGACCGGACTGCAGGCCAAGCTCGCCGAAAGCGGCCTCGACCTGATCGTGGTGATGGGCGCGCCGGGCGACTATCAGCAGGAGCGCCTGCGCCGTGTCGTCGAGACCCGGCGGGCGGATGCGGTGGTGCTGGCCTGGACGCGGCGCGAGGACGAGCGCATCGACTATTTGACCCAGGCCGGCTTCCCGTTCGCTACCCTCGGCCGCAGCCGCTCCGGCGGCGATGCCTACCCCTCGCTCGACCTCGACTTCGAAAAAGCGGGGGCTGACGCGGTCGATCGCCTCGTCGCACGCGGCCACCGCCGCATCGCCGCCATCCGCCCGTCGCTCGACCTCAACTTCGGCTATCTGTTCCTCGCCGGCTACCGCAAGGCGTTGCGGCGGCACGGCATCGAATTCGACCCCGAGTTGGTCGCCGAGGGCTTCATCAACGAGGCCGGCGGCTACGCGGTGACGCCCAAGGTCATGTGCTCCAAGGACCCGCCGACCGCCATCATCTTCAACAATGACGCGATGGCGCTTGGCGGCTGCAAGGCTCTGGCCGAGACGGGCATCAGGCCCGGCCACGACGTTGCGGTGATCGTCATCGTCGACACCCCGCTCTGCCGCTATTTTTCGCCGGCGCTGACCGCCTTCCGCCCTCCCCTGGAACCGATGGGACGCCGGCTGGCCGAAATGCTGCTGGCCTCGATCCCGGCTTACGCCGGCGCCGAAGGCGCCCGCATCACCCGCGAAGTCTGGCCGCTGGAGCTTATCGCGCGCGACAGCGATTGAGCGCGGCGGTCACTGAGCAGACTGAGGCCGATCAAGCCGGCCGCGCTCGCGCTCCGGCGTTGCGACCAGCAAGGCCGCTGCGGCATTGGCGGCGGCAAGCGCTGCCTCGACAGGCTGCCCAAGCGCAAGCGCCGCCGCGAAGGCGCCGACGAATTCATCGCCCGCGCCGTGCGTGCTGACCACCTTCACCGGCATCGCCGGCAAGGCGAACGCCAGGCCGTTGCGATCGCAATAGGCAACGCCCTCGCCGCCGGCGGTGACGATGGCAGCCGGATAGGAGCCGACGAGCATGCCGGCCGCCTTCGCAGCACCCTCGAGTGTGTCGACGACCGAAACGCCGGCCAGGAACTCCGCCTCGACGGCGTTGACGATGACGATGTCGGTCAGCGCGATCAGTTCGGCTGTCAGCTTTCGCGCCGGCGCCGCGTTGAGGACGACGCGGCCGCCATGCGCCTTCACCGTCCGCGCCGCAGCAATGTTGGCGGCTTCCGGTACCTCGTTTTGCAGCAGCAGAACCGCCGTTTGCGCGATCAGCTCGGCCGCCACCGTAATGTCCTTTTCGCCGAGAGTGAGATTGCTGCCCGAGACGATCACCGCGCCATAGTCGCCGCTGTCGTCGAAGATCGCCACGCTCATGCCCGAGCCGGCAGCGGAAGCGACCCGCACGAAGCGCCGGTCAACGTCGTTGCGGTCGAGATTGTCGAGAAGCGCGCGGCCGAAATCGTCGTCGCCGACAGCTCCGATCATTGCCGCACGCACGCCGGCCCGCGCTGCCGACACCGCCTGGTTGCCGCCCTTGCCGCCGCATTTTGGATGCCAGGCATGTCCGGTCACCGTTTCGCCCTTGCGTGGGCGATCGAGGGCTTCGACCATGATGTCGTAATGCAGGCTGCCGAACACGGTCACCAGCGGCGGGGAAGCCGTCATGTGCCCCTGACTTTCACGAGCCGCTTGCCTTTCATGAGTTCTTGTCTTTCCGTTTCGACGTCACCGCAGACATGGTGCGGCCGAGATTGCGCTCCGCCGCCTGGTAGTCGCGTTGCGCGACCGCGACGAACAGCGCGTCGAGAATGTTGAGCTGGGCAATGCGCGCCGCCGCGTTCTCACCCATCAACGGCGAGCCTTGCGCGGTCGAGCAGAGCACGATGTCGGCGACGGCTGCCAATGGCGAGTTGTCGTAGTTGGTGATGGCCAGCGTGCGCGCGCCGCTTTTGCGCGCAAGTTGGATGGCATCGATGACGGCGCTCGTGTTGCCGGAATGCGAGAAGCCGACAGCAATGTCGTCGGCGCCGAGCAGCGAGGCCGACATTAGCATCATGTGCGAATCGTCATAGACAGAAGTGCGGATGCCGATGCGCAGGAATTTGTGCGAAACGTCGCGTGCGATCTGCGCCGAGCCGCCGACGCCGTAGAAATCGCGATTCCTGGCGCGGTAAAGCAGATCGGCGGCACGGTCGAAATCGTCCATGTCGAGAATGGCCAGCGTCTCCTCCAGCGCCTGGATGGACGTGCGGAACACCTTCTGCACGATCTCGGCTGAACTGTCGTCCACCGACAGCTCCTGATGCATCTCGGCAGTTGGCAGGCGGCTGTATTCATAGACCGCCGTGCGAAAGTCGCGATAGCCGGAAAAACCCAGCTTCTTGGCGATCTTGACCACCATCGCCTCCGACACACCGGCCTCCTCGGCGATCTGCTTGAGCGGTATGGTCTCGTCGAAGCCGCGCCGTCCGAAGACGGTTTCAACCACCTTCGCCTCGAGCGGCGTCAGATGCGGCATCATCATGCGGATGCGCGGTCCTACTGCTTTCAGGTCCAGCCCGGTCAAGGTCATCCACGTCCCCTCGTCACGCGATCGATAAGCATCGCGGCGAGGATTATAAGGCCAGTTGCCAAGAGCTGATAGAAGGACTGCACGTTCATCAGCGTCAGGCCGTTGCGCATGCTGCCAAGGATGACGGCACCCAGGATGGTGCCGACGACGCTGCCCTTGCCGCCCATTAGCGAGGCGCCGCCGATTGCCGCCGCTGCTATGGCGTCGAGCTCCCAGAGATTGCCCAGAATGGGTTCGGCCGCACCCAGCCGGCCGATCAGGATCTGCGCTGCAAGCGCTGCCAGCAGGCCCGAGATCATATAGGCGGCGATCTTGGTGCGTGCGATCGGCACGCCGGCTATGTAGGCCGCCTCCTCATTGCCGCCGACGGCGAGCAGATATTCGCCGAAAGGCGTCTTTTTGAGGATGATCCAGGCAATCAGCGCGACCACGGCCACGATGATGACCGCCAACGGCAATCCGAACAGCGAGCCGTTGAAGATGGCGCGAAAGCCGGCGGGCAGGCCGAGCACCGGATTGCCGCCGGTGTAAATCAGCGCCAGCGCCCGGTAGGTGCTCAGCGTGCCGAGCGTGACGATGAAAGGCTGCAGCCCGACATAGGCGACCAGCACACCGTTGAGCAGGCCGCAGGCAAGGCCGATGGCGAAGCCAGCGGCGATGGCCAGCGGAAACGGCACGCCGGCCACCAGCATCGAGGCCGAGATGACGGCGGAAAGAGCTGCCGTCGGCCCGACGGACAGGTCGATGCCGCCCGAAATGATGACCAGCGTCATGCCCAACGCCAGGCAGGCATTGATGCTCGACTGCTGCAGGATGTTGATCAGGTTACGCTCGGCAAAAAAGCCGGGGACCAGCGCCCCGAACACGGCAAGGATCACCACCAGGCCGATCAGCGTGCCGGCGTCGCGCACTGAAAACCGGTGCAGGAAATCTGCCCTCGGGCGCGCTGCTGTGTGTTCGGTTATATCGGTCATCCGCTGGTCCTGTCCGTTATGCACCGGCCCGATGGCCTTGAGCCTTGCCGGCCTCAATCTCCGTTTGGGGTATGGCGTGCGCGGCGATCGCGTGTTCGCTGAGACTTGCGCGGCCCAGTTCGGCGGCGACCGTGCCGTCGCGCATGACCAGCACGCGGTCGGCGAGCCGGATCACCTCGGGGAGTTCGGACGACACGACGATTACCGAATGGCCTTCGGCGGCAAGCTCCTCGATCAGGTGGTAGATCTCCGCCTTGGCCCCGACATCGATGCCGCGCGTCGGCTCGTCGAACAGAAGGATCCGCGTTCCCGCCGCCAGCCAGCGGCTGATGATCGCCTTCTGCTGGTTGCCGCCGCTGAACAGGCGGATCGGCCGGTCGAGCAGGAACGGCCTGAGATTGACGCGTTTCATCTTCTCGGCTGCCACGCGCTTCAGCCGGCGATGGTCGATGAGGACGCGCGGCGCGAACACGCCCATCGAGGCCAGCGCCATGTTGCTGGAGATCGACCGCAACGGCACGATGCCTTCGCGCTTGCGCTCCTCCGGCACCAGGCCGATGCCGGCCGCAATCGCGTCGCGCGGACTGGAAAGCTTTACCGCCTCGCCGTCGATTTCAACCGCGCCTGATGAGGCGCGGTCGGCGCCAGCCAGCAGCCGCAGCAGTTCGGTGCGGCCCGAGCCGACCAGGCCGGCAATGCCCAGCACCTCGCCGCGATGCAGCTCGAACGAGACGTCACGGACCTTGGTCGCCGAGGCGAGGCCGCGAACGCTCAACCTGACATCACTGGACGTATGCGAGCGGTGCTGTTCCTGGGCAAGCTCGCGGCCGACCATCATCGAAACGACGGCCTTTTCCGACACCTGCGCAAGATCGACGGACCCGACCACGAGGCCGTCGCGCGTGATGGTGGCGCGTTGGCAGATACCGAACACCTCGTCCAGCTTGTGCGAGACATAGACGACCGCGACACCGTCGCGGGCCAGGCCGGCAATGACTTCGGCCAGCCGTTCGAACTCGCTCGGCGTCAGGCTCGATGTCGGCTCGTCCATCGCCACGATGCGCGCACGATCGAGCAGCGCCCGGGCGATCTCGACAATCTGCCGCTGCGCGACCTTCAGGCTGCCGAGCGGCGCTGCCGGATCGATGGTCGGGTCGATGGCGGCCAGGGCTTCCGCAGCGCGGCGCTCCTGCTCGCGCCGTGCGACGAAGACGCCGCCCCGCGTCAGCGGATGGCCGAGAAACATGTTCTGGGCGACGCTGAGGCGCGGCACCTGCTGTAATTCCTGATGGATCATCGCGACGCCGGCGGCGCGCGCCGCGACCGGGTTGTTCAACGTCACCGGTTTGCCGTCGATGAAAACGCTTCCCGCTGTCGGCCGGTAGACGCCTGACAGTATGCGCAGCAGCGTCGACTTGCCGGCACCGTTTTCGCCAAGCAGGCCATGGATTTCGCCGGCGCCGACCGAAAAGGACACATCGCTCAGCGCCCGCACGGCCGGAAACACCTTGGAAATGCCCTCGAATTGCAACCGCGCTGACATTGCTTCAGTTCTCCAGGCAAGGGTGCCGACCCAAGGCCGGCACCCGCCGCCCCTGCTCTATTGGCCCGCTGCCGCGTCCTCGAGCAGCGCCTTGCGCACGGAATCGCCACCGCCGGAGTAACGGTCGGCATTGTCCTTGGTGATCAGCGCCTGCGGCGTGGCGACGACGCGCGGCAGTTTCTGCCCGGCCACCAGCCGCAGCGCCGATTCCAGCGCCACCTCGCCGGTCAGCACCGGGAACGAGTCGACGGTACCGGTCAGCTCGCCGGCGCGGATCGAGGCGTAGGCATCGGAAATCCCGTCGGTGCCGAAGACGGCCACCTTGTCTTGCAGACCGGCTGCCTTGACCGCCTCGACGATGCCCAGCGCCATGCCGTCATTGTTGGCATAGAAACCGATCAGGTCGGGATGCTGCTGCAGGATGTTGGTGGCCGCGTCGTAGGAGGTCTGACGATCCCAGTTGCCGGGGACGCTGGCGACGACGTCGAACTTGCCGGCTTCAGTGATGGTGGTCTTGAAGCCGTCGGTGCGCTGGACGGCGGCGTAGACGCCGGCCTGGCCTTCGACGATGGCGACCTTGCCCCCATCCGGCCGGTTCTTGATGAACCATTTGGCGACGCGCACGCCATTGTCGCGCTGGACATTGCCGACATAGTACTCGGCCTGCGGGATGACCGCGTCATTGACGTTGACCACCGGCACGTTGGCGGCCTTGGCCTGTTCCATGATCGGCTGCAGGTTGGAGTCGGTCTGCGGCGAAACGAGCAGCACGTTGTAGCCTTGCGTAACCAGGCCTTCGGCGATGGTGAGCTGGCCGAGCTGGTCGCCCTCGCTCTGCGCCGCCTGATACACGACCGGCACGCCGATGCGGTCGCCGAACGACTTGTAGCCCTCACCCAGAGAGCGCCAGTATTCGTTGGTCAGCGTCTTGGAGACCGCACCCGCCTTGGTGCCCTCGGGCAGCTTGGGGAAGGCCCCGAACTTGGCCTCGAGCTGCGACCAGTCGATGCGATCCTTCTCGGTGTCGGAATTGAGCGGCGCGAGGTCTGCGGAAAACGCCGAGCCTATGGACAGCGCCATCAGGGCAGCGGTGGCGGTGGCAAACAGAAATTTCATGGTCTTCCTCCCTTGTTGAAAACGGTGATGGCCGGCCTCAGCTGTCCGGCCCGAGCATGGCTTCCTGGATGATGGCCTGCGACGCGACCGCGTCCTGACGGTCGACGGCAGTCGACAGGCGATTGTCCCCGTCCAGCCGATCGACGACGCGCAGCATGCGCTTCACAGTCGCGATGTTGACTTCGCATTCGTGGACCGGGTCGAGCCCGGTCATGTCGGGGAACGTGTCGAAGTAGATGGCGCCGGCGTAGCCGTCGCGGCGGATCTGCCTGAGCAACTCAATCGTCTGCAGCGTATGCACGGCCCCGACCATCAAGCCGTCGTCGCGCTTGGCGTAGCCGTCGTTGAGATGCACGCCGAGCAGCTTGCTATGCCGTGCCACGAGGGCGGCGGCGAAAGCCGGCTGCTCGTCGGCGTAGAGCACATGGGCGAAATCGAGCGTCACGCCGAGATTGGGCAGGCCGATCTCGCGGATGGCCAGCAACGTCGTCGCCGCATCGGGCATCAGACTGTAGGAGCGCGGCTCGTTGGGTTTGTATTCAAGGCTGATCTGACAGCCCGGATCATGCGCCGCTACTTCACGAATACCATCGATTTCGTGTTGCCAAAGTGTTGCGTAGTCAGCCTGGAAGGCGTAGTCGAAGCCATCCTGCCCCAACCACAATGTCATCAGGCTGGCGCCGGCCTCGCGCGCGGCGTCGATGCCAGCCTTGGTCAGGTCGATAGCCTCGCGGCGAACGGAAGGATCCGGATTGGTGAAGGCGCCGAGCTTGAAAGCCGGGTTAGAGTAGTAGCGCATGGCGAAGCCATTGATGGAAAGCCCGAAATCGCCGAGTTTGCGCGCCATATCCGCAGGCTTTTCATCGACATGGTCGGGGAAGTTGAGGTCGAGATCGGTCAACTCCGCAACCTTCGCCGCACGTGCCGCCATTTGCAGCATAGACGGTTTGCCGACAAGATCGGGCCACTCGGACTGTGGCCCCGAGGCAAAGGAATTGAGGCGGGTGGCGAAACGATAGGCAGTCATCGGGGACCTTTCATTGTCATGACTTTACATAAGAATGATTATTTGTAAAGTTGTTAATTGCTCGCTCGGCGGCGACGAATTCGCCATACCCAGGCCAGTTGCGACCACGGGGGGACAAGCAAACGCGGCACTGTCACGCAAGTATCATGTTCGCGTCCTAGATCGCTTCTCCGAAGGTTTTCGCGGCATCCTTGATGCGACGCGGCGCTTTTTCATGTCCCGGCAGCTTTGTCACAAAGAGGATTTCCATGAAAAACCTGCACCGAAACGCGTCCCTCGCCGTCGCGCTGGCGATGTTCACCGCCTTGACCTCGGCCTCGGCTGAAGACGCCGCGACCGTCGGCGGCGTCAGCTTCGTCAACAAGGCCCTAGTCGGTGTCGGCCGCATCCCGGCCAGCCAGAAGGACAAGTTCGGCGAGACGTTTGGCTCCGGCTCGGGCATGGCGATCGACGCTGCCGGCTGGACGCATGGCCCCGACGGCTATAAGGGCTCGCTGTGGCTGCTGCCGGATCGCGGCTACAATGTCGTCGGCACCACCGATTACCGTCCGCGCCTCAACACGATCGCTCTCGAGTTCGTCCCGATCGCGCCGGGTGCGGCACCGGCCACCGGCCAGGAACAGTCCGGCCTCAAGGCAACCTTAGCCGACACCATGCTTTTGACCGACGACAAGGGCGCCGACGCAACCGGCCTCGATCCGCTCAACGGCGTGCGCGCCGCGACCGACGACATGCCGATCCTGCCCGAAGCCAACGGCAAGCTTGCGCTCGACAACGAGGCGATCGTGCGGCTGCCCGACGGCACGATGTTCATCTCGGACGAATACGGTCCGAACATCTACCGCTTCTCCGCCGATGGGCGTCTGATGTCGGCAACGCAGCCGCCGGCGGCGCTTGTCCCGATGCGTCACGGGACGCCGAACTTCGCGTCCGACAATCCGGGACCTGGCGCGGCAGACCCAGATCCGAAGGATCCCGAAACCGGCCGCCAGAACAACCAGGGCCTCGAAGGCATGGCACTGACGCCGGACGGCAAGTTCCTGATCGCCGTGCTGCAGTCGGCACCCAGACAAGATGGTGGCGATTCCGCTTCGACGCGCCAGAACACGCGCGCGCTGGTCTACGATGCCTCGGATCCGGCCCAACTCAAGCTTGCGCATGAATATGTCGTGCCGCTGCCGGTGTTCACCGATGCCAAGGGCAAGACCAAGATTGCCGCGCAGAGCGAAATCGTGGCTCTGTCGGACAAGACCTTCCTGATGCTGGCGCGCGACAGCGGCAACGGCCAGGGGGTGAAGGGCGACACCTCGCTCCATCGCGAGATCAGCGTCGTCGATGTGTCGGCGGCAACCGACATCACCGGCACCGAGTTCGACAAGGACAAGCCGGTTGCGCCCAAAGGTGAGCTCGATACCTCGGTGACGCCGGCCAAGCTGACGCCGTTCATTGACATCAACGACAAGACCGAGTTCGGCCGCTTCGGGCTGCACAATGGCGCGCCCAATGACCGCAACAACCTTTCGGAGAAATGGGAGGCGATGTCGGTGGTGAGCGTCCTCGACCCAAAGCTGCCCGACGACTATTTCCTGTTCGTCGCCAATGACAACGACTTCCTCACCCAGGACGGTTTCCAGGTAGGCGCGCCCTACAAGGCCGAGGATGGCGCCGATGTCGACACCATGTTCCTGGTTTATCAGGTCACGATTCCCGGCCTCGCCGGGAAGTAGCGGACCCATACAGGCGGACGCGCCGAACGCGTCCGCCTAAGCTGGCGCGATTGAAGGTCGTGCCCTTCAGTTGCGGCTCGCCCGCGCAAGGACGGTGTCCTAGGCGTCGCAAACCTGCGACTGAGGATCCCGTCGAAGGCACTTACCTCAACATCTCCGCGTCCTTTGGCACGCCGGCATCGATCGGGTCGGCCGTCCTGTTCGACACGGCGGCGATCTTCCCGGCAGCCGACAGGTTCGGGCGCACGAAGACCGGCACGACGCCGTCGACGCGGCTGTAGAGGTCGATAATGTCCTGATTCATAAAGCGCACACAGCCGGAGGAAGCGTTCTTCCCAATGGAATCCCACTCCGGCGTGCCGTGCAGCCGGTACATTGTGTCCTTGCCGTCGCGGAAGAGATACAGCGCGCGCGCGCCAAGCGGGCTCTGCGGGCCGGGCGGCATGCCGTCCTTGTATTTCGCCAGTTCCGGCCTGCGCTGGATCATTTCCGGCGGCGGCGTCCAGACCGGCCACTTTTTCCTCGCCTGAACCACGGCGCTGCCGGTCCATCCGAAACCGGCCTTGCCGAGGCTGACGCCATAGCGAATTGCCTTGCCGCCGTCGCGCACCAGATAGAGGAAGTGCTCGGACGTATCGACGACGATCGTGCCGGGTTTTTCTCCGGTCGGGTCGGACACGATTTGACGCACGAATTTCGGATCGACCTTGGCCACCGGGATTGCCGGCAGTTGATAGCCCTCGTCGACGCGCGCCGCATACATGCTTGCCGCATCGCCGAGAGCCGGCTCGCTCGGCGCCGCTGTCACCGGCGGCGCCGCCACGTCCGTCGTGGTGCAGGACGAAAGAGCCACGGAGGCCGCGCCCAGAGCGGATGCACCAAGAAACGCGCGCCGGTTCAGGCGCTCAAAAAACAACGGAATATCGGACATGAGCCCCCCGGCTTACCCATGAGATCCAGGAAAATGCGGCCCCACGCGTGGGGATCAATATACGATTCCGGAAGATTTGAGAAATGCTTAGATCAAGGCACGCCGGGCGGAATTTGCGACGCCGCATCGACCTCTCCCGTTAAATCGGCAATCATTGCGGACTCAGACAAGCCTTCGCCGAGTTGCCTGCCATGGACGACAACATGCCCCCGCGCCGGCGGACCGGCGACCTCACCAGTGGGCCTATCCCGCGTACCCTTTTGCTGTTTGCCCTGCCGGTGCTCGGCTCCAATGTGCTGCAGTCGCTCAACGGCTCGATAAATGCCGTGTGGGTCGGTCGTTTCCTCGGTGAAGCGGCGCTGACCGCTACGTCCAATGCAAACCTCGTGCTGTTTCTCATCCTCGGCACGGTGTTCGGCATCGGCATGGCGGCGACCATCCTGGTGGCGCAATCCGTCGGCGCTCGTGACCTGCCCGAAGCCCGGCGCATCGTCGGCACCAGCGCCACCTTCTTCTTCCTCGTCTCGGTGGTGTTCGCGGTCTGCGGCTGGATCTGGGTCGATGCGATCCTCGATGCGCTCGGCACGCCGGCCGATGCTTTGCCGCTGGCGCGCTCCTATCTGCGCATCATCTTCCTGGCCGTGCCGATGATGAACCTGCTCTCCTTCGTCATGACGGTGCTGCGCGGCGCCGGCGATTCGCGGACGCCTTTCCTTTTTATGGCGCTGGCCGTCGTGCTCGACGTCGTTTTGAACCCGTTGCTCATCCTCGGCATCGGCCCGTTCCCCGAACTCGGCATCGCCGGCTCGGCCGCCTCAACGCTGATCGGCCAGACGGCAAGCGTGGTTGCCATCCTGATCGTGCTTTATGCACGCAAGCACCCGCTGCGGCTGGCCGGCGCCAATCTTGCTCTGCTGCGGCCGGACCCGGCGCTGCTGCGCATTGTCGTCTTCAAGGGCGTGCCGATGGGCCTGCAGATGATCGTCGTTTCGGCCGCGGCGCTGACGGTGATGGGCATGGTCAACTCGTACGGCTCGCAGGTCGCGGCTGCCTACGGCATAGCCGCACAGCTCTGGACCTATATCCAGATGCCGGCGCTCGCCATCGGCGCCGCGGTCTCGTCCATGGCGGCGCAAAATGTCGGCGCCGGGCGCTGGGACCGGATCGGCCGCATCGCCGCCTCCGGCATCGGCTTCAACCTTCTGCTTACCGGCGTTCTTGTCGCGCTGCTGTTCGTGTTCGATCGCGCGGTGCTCAGCCTCTTCCTCGGCAGCGACAGTGCAGCGATCGACATCGCCACTCACATCAACAAGATCGCGTCGTGGTCCTTCACCCTGTTCGGCATCACCATCGTGCTCTTCGCCACCGTGCGTGCCACCGGCGCGGTGATGCCGCCGCTGATCATCCTGGTGATCTCGGTGCTGCTGGTGCGCACCAGCTTCGCCTATTTCTTGCGAAGCGTGATCGGCGAGGAAGCGCTGTGGTGGAGCTTTCCGGCCGGCTCTATAACCTCGCTCGCGCTGGCCGCGGCCTATTATCGCTTCGGCCGCTGGCGCAGCCTGCACATGATCGAGAGCCGGCCGGCTGCCGGCGAACCGCCGGATACCGGCCTCGGCGTACCGCGCCAGCGCGCGCACCTGTCGCCCGAGACGCCGAACGGCTGAAAGGCCGGCTCAGCGCGCGTATTTCGCGCCAAACCAGAGCGCCACCAGGGAAAAGATAACGATCATGCCGGCAAAGGCCACGCTAGCCACGGTCGCGCTTGTCATGGTCGACAGGACGCCGATGCCGATGACCGGCAGCGCGTTGCCGCAAAAACAGCAGATGAAGAAGGCCGAGACGACTTCCGCGCGCCGGTCCGCAGGCGCTATCTCGTTCACCACTTGCAAGCCGCCGCGATAGCCGAGCGCTGCGGCCACGCCGCACAAGGCGGTCCCGGCAATCATTATGGCCATCGATGCGAAGACCTGCGCCGCAACAATCAGCGCGACGGTTGGGATCAGCGCAAGCGCCGCGAACATCGCGGCTCGGCTCGAAAGACGTGCCGTCGCTACAATGGTGACGGCCGTCACGATCGCCAATTCAAAGAACAGAGCGCCGGCTTCGGCATGGTTGATTACGTGCAGCTGCTGCGCCAAAATGCTCGGTGCGAGTGCTGCATAAAAGCCGACCAGCGCCATTGCGCCAAAGCCGGTCACCGCCGGCGCAACGAGACTTGCGCGGATGTCATTGGGCAGGGAAAGCCGCGGCCGCATCGAAACGTCAGCCAGTTTCCCCGGCCGCGAAACGGTTTCCCGCGTGCGCCAGACCAGCAGGGTTACAGTCGCGAGCATCGCCAGGTAGACGACGAATGTCAGCCTGAGCGGCCAAGGCGCATATTCGGCGAGGAACCCGGCCCCCAGCGCACCAAGGCCGAGGCCGAGGAAATTGGTGCTGGTGGCAATCGTCGCCGCCTGTGACTTGTCGTCGGTCGACAGCAATTCAGCGAGCCATGCGGTGCCGGTACCCGCGCCGACCCCGATTCCTAATCCGCTCAGAATTCGGGCGATGTCCAGCCAGGCGACATTTTCGGCGAACAGGAACACCACCGCGCTGACGACGGCCACCGCCATCCCGGCCAATGCCATCGGACGGCGCCCGATGACATCGGACACACGCCCCAACATCAGAAGCGCCGCCAGATTGCCGATGACATAGACGGCGTAGACCAGCGTCAAAGTGATCTGCGAGAAACCGAAGACCTGCTTGTAGATGATGTAAAGCGGCGTCAGCGCCGTGCTGCCGGCGAAAAGAGCCGCGATCATGGCGGCCACGGCGGCCGCTGCGGCGCGGCCGCCGAGTTCGTGATCGCGCGTCATGACTTGAGCGTGAGCGGTCATTTTTCGGACCTTTTGCTGTTCGGGATCTGACACCCTAACGCCTTTTTCGCGTCAGCCGTTCCCCCTCCCCGACTTGCTCCTGACAAGTTTGGCAGCTTTGCCGATGGCGCTGAGCGAGATCCTCTTTTAACTTCAGCGGATTGTCAGGGGAGATTCATGGGCAAGGGACGAGTCGAGGCATTCACCGATGGCGTGGTCGCCATCATCATCACCATCATGGTGCTGGAATTGAAGGTGCCGCATGGCGAGGATTTTTCCGCGCTGACACCGCTCTGGCCGATATTCCTCAGCTATGTGCTGTCCTTCATCAATGTCGGCATCTACTGGAACAATTTGCACAACATGTTCCATACCGTGCAGCGGGTCGACGGCCGCGTGCTGTGGGCGAACCTCAACCTGCTGTTCTGGCTATCGTTGTTGCCGGCGACGACAGCCTTCATGGGTGAGAACCATTTCGCGCCGGTGCCGGTCGCCGTCTACGGTGTCGACCTGGCGCTCTGCGCCATCGGCTTCAACATCCTCACCATCGCCCTGCATCGACTGCACGGCAACGACACCCTCTTCGCTAAGGCGTTGGGCAATGACCTCAAGGGAAAGATCTCGCTGGTCCTCTATCTTTCCGCCATCGCGCTGACCTTCGTCAATCACTGGATCGGTGTCTCGATCTATGTCCTGGTGGCGATGGTCTGGTTCGTGCCGGACAGGCGCTTCGAGCGGCTAATCGAGAAATAGACAGATCATGATCCGAACCGAAGGACCGCGTCAGCGAAAAGTGGATGCCGGTTTTCGGACAAGATCATGGTCAATGGAGACGATAGAGCCCCATCCCGAATTCTATCGGCATGGAACAGGCTCTAGCCTCGCATTTCTTTCAGCTTTTCCGCTACCGAGGCGGCAAGGTCGGCGTAGCGCTCCTCCAGCCGCTCGGCCGCCTTGATCACTGAAAAATCATGGCCGAACTTTTCCAGCGCCATACGCAGCTTTTCGACGAACTCCGCCTGTTTTTCGAGCGCCGAAAACAGCGTTTTCACTTGCGCTTCGCTGATGTCGGGATTGGCAAGCATTTGCGGCACTTCGCGGCTCATCTGGTCGCCGGTTGCGGTCTGTTCTTTCAGGATCTCGATCCAGTCGGTCAATCGTCAGTCTCCTTTTTCGATGTCAGCATGCGCAGCGCCCGCCGACGCGGTCAACCCGAAGATGCCGGCATCGGCTTGCGCGAGCCTCGTTCCGCGCTAAGTTCGCCGCGGCCAGAACAGGAGAAAATCATGACCACCAACGCCGAGATCCAGACCGCCCTGCCCGCACTTGCCTCCGGTAATGTCGCCGTCATCACCGGCGCGGCCAGCGGCATCGGCTTTGCCGCGGCCAAACGGCTAGCGGCGATGGGCATGAAGATCGTGCTGGCCGACATCGGCGGCGCACGCCTCGATGAGGCCCGACACGCCGTCGCCGCCATCGCCGGCGACAGCGCCGTGCTTGCCGTTGCCACCGACGTCTCGAAAGCCGACGAGCTCGACCGTTTGGCCGAAAAGACATTCGGCGCCTTCGGCGACGTCTCGCTTCTGATGAACAATGCCGGCGTCGGCAACAACCCCGGCAAGCCCTGGGAGAACCGCGAGGCCTGGAAGCGGTTGCTGGATGTCAATTTCTGGGGTGTCATCCATGGCGTCGAGGCCTTCGCGCCCCGCATGCTGGCGGCGGGAAAACCGGGCCTGATCGTCAACACCGGCTCCAAGCAAGGCATCACCACGCCGCCCGGCAACCTCGCCTACAACGTCTCCAAGGCTGGCGTGAAGACCTATACCGAGGGCCTTGCACACGCGCTGCGCAACGAGCCCGGCGCCAATGTCGCGGCGCATTTGCTCATTCCCGGGTTTACCTTTACCGGCCTAACCGAAGGTGCGACCGAAAAGCCGGCCGGCGCCTGGACGGGCGAGCAGGTCATCGACTTCATGCTGGCCTCGCTGCTGCGCGGCGATTTCTACATCCTGTGTCCCGATAACGAGGCGACCCGGTCCATGGACGAAAAGCGCATGGCCTGGGCAATTGGCGACATCATCGAGAACCGCCCCGCTCTGTCGCGCTGGCACCCGGACTACAAGGAAGCCTTTGCAGCATTCATGAAATGATCCCGCGACGATTCGCGCTGTTGGGAAGCCGAACAACAAGCTCGCTCACGCCGCCGTGTGCTTCTTCGCGTTGCGCTTCTTAGCCACCGCTTTGGCTGCGGCCATGTCGGCAACCTGTTCGTCGTGCCGCTTCGCCGCGCGTTCACATTTGGCGCGGATTTCCTCGACTTCGGATTCGGTCAGGTGCTCGATGCCGATAAAGGTATTCTTGGCTTTGCTGACGCGGATCAACTCGTCGAGCTTGGCCTGGATCGCGGCGCTATCGCGGTTTTGCGTGTTCTGGATGAGAAACACCATCAGGAAGGTGACGATCGTGGTGCCGGTGTTGATGACGAGCTGCCACGTGTCGGAAAAGCCGAAGACCGGACCACTTGCCGCCCAGACCACAATGATCAGGAAACAGACGGCAAACGTCGGCGGCAGACCGGCAAGATGGGCGATATAGTTGGCGATCCTGGTGAACAGCTTTTCGATCATGGCAGGGAGAAACAATCGGCAACTGCTTCGAGTTCCCTGCGAGGAGGAATTCACGGTCAAACCGCGCACGCGCCGCGCTCGCAACGATCAGGCGGCGTCGTTTTCCCAGCAGTCGAGGAAAGCCTCGATGGGCAAGGCCTGCATGTCGGGAACTGCCCTGGCCAGTTTCTCGACCGGCCAGTCCCACCAGGCGAGACGTTCGATCCGGGCTGCAGTTTCCGCGCTGAAGCGCTGCCGCACTGGCCTGGCCGGAACGCCGGCGACGATTGCATAGGCCGGCACGTCGCGCGTCACCACCGCGTTGGCACCGACGATCGCGCCGTTGCCGATCACTACGCCAGGCATGATCACGGCGCCATGGCCGATCCAGACATCATGGCCGATGCTGACGGCTTTCGCCCGCCGCCGGTCGCGGAACGCCTGATCTACACCCAGCCAGCGGAAATACTCGTTGGGCCGATAGCTGATCTTGTGCTGCGTCAGCCGCTCGACCGGATGCTCCAGCGCATTGATGCGGCTGTTGGCGGCAATCGAGCAGAATTTGCCGATCGTCGTATAGATCGCCTCGGCGTGGCGCTCGAAGTAGGAGAAGTCGCCGACCACCACCTCGCGCAGGATGACCCGCTCGCCGATCGACGCGTAGCGTCCAAGCTTGCACGCCTTCAACTCGGCCGTCGGATGGATGCGCGGCTCGGGATCCTTCAGGACAAGGTGTTCGGGACGGTCCATGCGCGCGCTTTACGCCCGCGCGCATAGTCTCGCAAGCCGAGTGCAGCGCCGCGCATCCGTTTGGACGCGCCAAGGACGCTGTAGCACCCTAAGTCTTTATTTCGGCTTGCCGCTGGTCGACACCACGTTCTGGCCGTAGAGCGGCACAGTGGTGACCGACATTTTTGCCGAGCCATCCTGCACCTGGCGCGAATGCGACAGGTAGATCAGCGTCTCGTTGGCCTTGTCGTAGATGCGGTTCACCACCTGCTTTTTCCAGATCAGGCTGATGCCTTGCTTGAACACCTCCTCGCCGGCCTCGCTCATGTCGATGTCGCCAATGGTGATCGGCCCGGTCTGGCGGCAGGAAATCGAAGAATCGGACGGGTCCTCGAACCAGTTGCCTTTCTGCAGGCGGTCGATCATGCCACGGTCGAAATAGGAGACGTGGCAGGTCACGCCCTCGACCTTCGGATCCTTGATCGCCTCGACGATGATGTCGTTGCCGAGCCAATCGACGCCGACCTTGCCGACTTCCTCGGCGGCGGCCGCGCCAGCACCAATGACAAGGCATGCGGCCAACGCGCCGCCAATCAGTTTTCGCAAAGAGGCCTCCTGCGGTTCGAATTTTGCCGACCTCAGGTGGGACGAACGGCAGCGCTTTGCAAGCAGATCGCCTCCCACAGCATTGCCAGTTGCGGCAACGCGACATCTTTGCGTCAGCGCGACCGAACCGCTAAGAGTGTTCGCCAAGCCAGGGCCTTCACGGCGCCAATCCGGCGCCCGATGGAAATAACGACGGACTTCACTGATGATGCGTTCAATTCTGGTCGGTATTCTCGTCCTGATGGCTGCCGGAATCGGCTGGCTCACCTTCGACTGGTACCGCGGACATTATGGCGGCGAGCCGTTCGGAGCGCCGTTCACGCTGGTCGACCAGAAGGGCGCGCCGGTCACCGAAGCTGCCTTTCGCGGCCACCCCAGCGTCGTCTTCTTCGGCTTCACCCATTGTCCGGAAGTCTGCCCGACCACGCTTTTCGAATTGGCCGGCTGGCTGAAGACGATGGGCAACGACGGCAAGAAGCTGCGTGCCTATTTCGTTACGGTCGACCCGGAGCGCGATACGCCCGAAATCATGAACACCTATGTCAGCAATTTCTCCGATCGCATCCTCGGCATCACCGGCGATCCGGACAAGGTCCACGCCATGGCCAAGTCCTTCGGCATCTACTGGAAGAAAGTCGACACGAACGACGGCGACTACACGATGGACCACACCGCTTCGGTGCTGCTGCTCAATGCCAAGGGCGATTTTGCCGGCACCATTGCCTATGGCGAAAGCCCGGACGCCGCCATCGCCAAGCTCAAACGGCTGGCGGCGGAAGGTTGACATATCCGATAATGACGCAGACGCGTTTGTATTTCACCGCGGGCAAGATCGAGGCTGATCGCATCTTCGCGGCGCTCGGTGCGGCGTTCGACGATGAGGGCCTGCCGATTGCGGTGATCGAGGTCGACGAGGACCGCGACATCCACGAAGTATCGCTCTATGCCGACGACGACGTCGATGCGGTCGAGGCGCAGCTTAGGGACATCCTTGCCGGACTGTCACTGTCGAAACCGATAGCGCGCGAAGCGCTGCCCGACATCGACTGGGTGGCTCGCTCGCTGGAGGGATTGAAGCCGGTGCGGGCCGGGCGCTTCTTCGTCCATGGCGCGCATGACCGCAGGAAGCGCCACAGCGGCGAGCTCGCCATCGAGATCGAGGCCGGCCTTGCCTTCGGCACCGGCCATCACGGCACCACCGCCGGCTGCCTCGAAATGCTGGAGCAGGTCGTACGGCGCGAGCATCCGCGCAACGCGCTCGACCTTGGCACCGGCAGTGCGGTGCTCGCCATCGCAGTGGCCAAGCTCGCGCATATTCGGGTGCTGGCGACCGACATCGACCCGGTCGCCGTCAAGGTGGCCGCCGCCAATGCGCGGCTGAACCATGTCAAGGGGCTCGTCGAAACGGTGGCGGCGCCCGGTTTTCATCATCCGATCTTTGCCGCGCGTGCGCCCTTCGACCTGATCGTCGCCAATATATTGGCGCGGCCGCTGATGCGTCTGGCGCCGCAAATGGCCGGGCATATCGCGCTCGGTGGCTCGATCCTTTTGTCGGGCATCCTCGAGCGCCAGCGCGATGCGGTAATCGCGGCCTATGTCGGCCAGAAATTCCGGCACGTCCGCACCTTGCACCGCGAGGGCTGGGTGACGATCCATCTCAAGTGCTGAGGCGCAACGCTTTCAAGCAAAGCCGGAATTTCCTCAAGCCTAGCGCGAGTTCGCCGCTTTCTTCAGCTCTTCGCGATCGTAGCCGTGAGCTTTCAGCGTTTCGTCGTCAAAGCCAAGCAGAACGCCGCTCACATACCGGCCCGCTTCGCGCTGGCGAGCTTCGATCAGCGCGTTCATGGCGTTTCTGAAAAATCCGCGTCTGGCTGAAATCGTGGACATGACGGTCTCCTTTGCAGGGCAATAGGACTCTTTCCTCCACGTGGGGAAGGTAAGCCCTGTTGACGCTTTTTGAAATCGCCGATTCTGCATGGCCTCCATGCGCAAAAAGACACTGCAGCGGCCGGGAATGATCGTTCCGAAAATCGATTCCGATTTTCGAGGTCATGCGCTACGGTCGCGCCAGCATTCGAGGAGAGCCCACATGTTCCAGACCTTCGATTCCGCCGGCGATCCGGCCGTTGGCAAGCCGCGCGTGGCAATGCTGCGCCAATGGTTGGCGGCGAACGGGCTGGATGGCTTCATCGTGCCCCGTGCCGACGAGCACCAGGGCGAATATGTCGCCGATCGCTCGGCACGGCTGAAATGGCTGACCGGCTTCAGCGGCTCGGCCGGCGTCGCCATTGTGCTTGGCGAGCGCGCCGTCATGTTTGTCGACGGGCGCTACACGCTGCAGGTGCGCCAGGAAGTCGATCTCGACATCTTTTCGATCGAGAGCCTTGTCGACAACCCGCCGGCCAACTGGATCAAGGACAATCTCGGCAAGGGCGTGCGGTTGGGCTTCGATCCGTGGCTGCATACGATCAGTGACGTCAAGGCGCTGAAAGCCTCGGCCGAGAAATCAGGCGCGATACTGGTGCCGCTCGAACAAAATCCGATCGACGCCATCTGGCAGGACCAGCCCGGGCCGCCACTGGCGCCGGTCGAGATCCACCCGATCGGCTTTGCCGGCGAACTGGCCAAGGACAAGCTGGTGCGGCTGGCGGCGGCCATCGAGAAGGACGGCGCCACCCATGCCGTGCTGACCGACCCCTCCTCCATTGCCTGGGCCTTCGACATTCGTGGCGGGGACGTACCGCACACACCGCTGGCGCTCGGCTTTGCCGTGCTCGCCGCCGACGGCTCGCATCTGCTTTTCATGGACCAGCGCAAGTTTTCGCGCACCGTCGCGGCCTACCTGACGCAGCTCGCCGAATTGCACGAACCAGGTGAATTCGAAACGGCAATCGTCACCCTGGCCAAGGGCGGCGCAAAAATCGCGCTGGACCCGGTTCTAGCGGCGGACAAGCTCAGGATGCTGGTCGAGGATAATGGCGGCACCGTCATTGCCGCGCCCGATCAGGCCCGAATTCCACGCGCAACAAAGAACAAAGCTGAGATCGCCGGCGCACGCGCCGCGCATCGCCGCGACGGCGCTGCGGTCGCCAAGCTGCTGTGCTGGCTCGACCGCCAGAAGCCCGGCACGCTCGACGAAATCGCCGTTGTCACCAGGCTTGAGGAGACGCGCCGTCAGACCGGCGAAGAAACGCAAATACCGCTGCGCGACGTGTCGTTCGATACCATCTCCGGCGCTGGTCCTAACGGAGCCATCATGCACTACCGCGTCTCCCGCGCCACCAATCGCAAGTTGGCGGATGGCGAGCTGTTCCTGCTCGATTCCGGCGGGCAGTACCAGGACGGCACCACCGACATCACCCGCACGGTGCCGATTGGCACGCCGACCGAGGAGATGCGCGAGCGCTTCACGCTGGTGCTGAAGGGCATGATCGGCATCTCCATACTGCGCTTCCCCCAGGGCACGCGCGGCTCCGAAATCGATGCCATAGCCCGCCTGGCGCTATGGAGACACGGCTGCGATTTCGCCCATGGCACCGGGCACGGTGTCGGCTCCTATCTTGCCGTGCATGAGGGCCCGCAGCGTATCGCCAAGACCGGCACCGAAAAGCTGCTGGCCGGCATGATCGTCTCCAACGAGCCCGGCTATTACAAGGAAGGTTCCTACGGCATCCGCATCGAAAACCTCGTCCTGGTGACGCCGGCTGAAGCGATCGAGGGCGGCGACATCGCCATGCATGGCTTCGAGACACTGACGCTGGCCCCGATCGACAAGCGGCTGGTCCGGTCGGACCTTTTAACCCGTGACGAGCTCCATTGGCTCGACCAATACCATGCGCGGGTGCTGGCCGAGATCGGACCGATGCTCGACGGCGAAACGCTGGCCTGGCTGGAGGAGGCAACCGCCCCGCTGCCGCACGACGCAAAAATCTGATTGTGGAAGGATGATGGGGCGCGTCGACCTGTGGACAGGCGGAGCGCGGGGGCGATCAGGATGGGCAAATACAGGATTGTGGGTTCGGGCGGCGTGGGTGCACTCAATGGCGTGGGTGGTGCATTCAATGATGAGCGAACGCCCTTCATGCCGAGTGCCTCGCCCATTCCGTTTCGTCGATTATTGGTGGGGCTAGTCAATCGGCGTCCCAGTTAATTAACACCGCTCGGGATGGCGACACCACATGTCGATATGGGTCATATTCATCCGGTGCCCGCAAATCATACTTTCGAAAGGCTAGTTCATTCAAATGACACTCACAATGGCCGAACAACTTCTCTATTCCACGGTAAAGCTGACCAGCTCTAGCAATGGCGTCCCCAGCTCAACAGGCACAGGATTCTTTATGAGCTTCCCGTTCGACGGGGGCCGCAATGTTATAGTCCTGATAACCAACAAGCACGTCCTCAACGGGCAACCGCGGTCACTGCGGTTTGTCACATCGCAGAGGGAGACACTCCGTCAGGACGTTTCCTCCCCTGCACCATCGCCAACCGGCCGGAGTTCGTAGTTCATCATCCAGCCGCTGACGTTGACCTCTGTGCACTCATATTTGGTCCTATTCTGAATCAGGCATATGAGGCCGGCACGTCGCTGTTCTTTCGTTCAATTGATCCGAGTCTCATCCCAGAGCCTCAGGATTGGGAGTTTTTCGATGCGATCGAAGACGTAACAATGATTGGATGCCCAAGAGGAATCTCTGACGAAGTGAACAATCTTCCTATCGTTCGCAGAGGGATTACAGCTTCAGCGCTCTCCAAGAAATACAATGGGAAGGAGGAATTCATGGTAGATATGGCCTGCTTTCCGGGCTCTTCTGGCTCCCCTATCTTCTTGTATGATCGCAACGGATATTTTGATCGCAAGCAGAACAGTTATATGCTTGGCGCCTCCAGATTGAAACTTGTGGGGATTCTCTATTCGGGACCGCTTGTAACAAATGATGGACGCTTGGTACTGGCACAGATTCCGCGCGTGGCGGTGAACTCGATGATGCACCTTGGTAATGCGCTGAGGTCGACAGCAATCCTCCAAATTGAATCAGAAATAAGACGCCGTCTCGTTGCGTAGTGGCTATCAGCGGCAGACCCGCGTTGTCGATGCATGGCAGCGGTGTGTTTGAAGGCAGACAAGCTTCTGACCAGGACGACCCGTTTTGCAGTCTTCGAGCGCAACGTACTTAGTCGGTCCATTATCCGACGAACTGCCTCGCGACATCAGCACGGCGGCAGCCGCCTAAAAGATCGTGGTCAGTCCGCCGCGTGTGGCGAGACTAGGCCGGCAGCGATCAAGACTGCTCATTCCGCCGGTCCGGTGCTCAGGGCTGCCGGCCAGCGCGGTCAGCACCGCCGCCGCACGCCCCGATCGACAAGCGGCTGGTCCGGTCGGTCCTATTGTAAGCGCGAATTTCCCCGCACCTTTTGCTGTTGAGTGCTCTGATGCATGAGGTGTCCACCAAAATAGGTGGACACCTTGTGATG
>NZ_JAMYRY010000015.1:0-132783 GCF_040321655.1 Mesorhizobium sp. M0306
CTCGTTGCGACGATCGAACCCGGCGAATGCAAAAACTACTTCGCAAACGCCGGATACGCTTCCGTCAAAACGTGAAAGACTCTAGGCTGCTGGCCGCCGGCCAAAGCGATGCGAGGATCCATGCGGGAAGTCCTCCGAGCGCCTCTCCGGCATTACGCGCAAAGCTCGAGCGAAAATGAGGTCTACTGGATCGGCCGTGGATCGATTGTTCACACAGCTCGTGCGGCACTCACCCAATCGAGGCGTGCGGCAGGGACAAGGCCGTAATTGTAGAAATTGATGCCATCGACGCCCGCCGCCAGCGCCGGTTTCACTTTGGCGGCGAGAATGTCGGGGCCTGCCATTTCCGGATGGAACAGCCGGTACCCGGTCCCAAGGAATTTCTCTGCTCCGAGCGTGGCACGGCCAGTGGCCATCAGATCTGCGACATCGCTGGCCTGCATGTCGTAGGCGCACAGGATCGCGCCGTCGCAAGCCTGGCCGAGGGCTGCCAGATCGCAGCCGCCCAACCAGCCCTCCTTCAGGTCAATGATGAGGACACGTGTGCCCGGATCAGCAACGTCGCGCAGCTCGGCAACCAAGCTGGTCACCGGCTCGAACCGCCACAGCAGAAAGTCGTATAATTCTGGCCAGGGCCGGAAGGTATCGAAGCTACCGTTCGGAAAGTCCGGAAAACGCGGTGCCGGAACGGCACGATCACAGGTCTCGACGATCCACCCTCTGACGAGTTTGCGCGCCGCCTCGCCGTCAATGCCGGCATAAGCGGCGCGGGCGAGGCAGGACGGGCAAAAGCACAGCGACAGAAGGAAGTCATCTTCCGCGGCCAGCCCGACACCGTCTTTCTCGTGATGGTATTCGTGGGCGAAGCTCATGAATGACGGGCTTTCGAGCTCGATCCTGTCCGGCTTGTAAGTGTGCGTAACGTCGGCGACCAGCGCGCGAACATAGGCGCGCGCATCCGGATGCGAGGGACAAAGGTTGTAATAATTGGGATCGCCGAAGGCATTTCGGGTAACCACCTGCGGATGAAGCATGCCGGCGCGGGTATTGTGCAGGCACACCGTCCAGCACGAAACACCCAGCCCATTGGCGTCTCGTCTGCGGACGAGCTCGCCAAGCACGTCGCCGCCCTGCGAGATCACGTCCGCCACCTTGGGCTGAATTGCGAGGTCGGCCCAGCGCGCGGCGGTTGGCTTGAAGTAGATCGTGCCGTCCTCCGGGAAATAGGCTTTGCGGCGCGGGCTGCGCGGCTGAAGGAAGCGCCCCGCATGATACGAGGCAGCAAGGCTGATCATGTTGAGCCCGGCGCGTTCGACCAGATCGCGTTCGATCATCTCGAAACCCAGATCCTGGACATCCCAGGGGTAGGTCCACATGGAAAGCTGCATAAGATATCCTCAGTTCTCCAGAGTGACGCAGCAGGCAGACGCCGTGCAGTTTCCCTTTAGACTTCTACGGGTTCGGCGACTTGCATGAGGCAGTCTCCTGCCTCGCACATTGTATGCAGCCGCCGCGAAAGCACGATGCCGTTTTCGGCAAAATGCAAGGCTTCCTCGGCAAGATCGAGCCTCTCGAGATCGTGATACCAGCCAGCCAATTGTCCGGCGTTCACGCTGTCGCCAACCCTCACGGCGGGTTCAAACCAGCCGCGGCGGGTGGCGTAGAGGCCTTGGCTATGCCGCGAAAGCGAAAGCAGTCGCGTCGGCATCGAATGCATTGACTCCGCGCCAACAACTGGCCCGTCGACCAGGCCTAGCGCAATCAGCAGATTGTCGATCGCGCGAGCGGTGATCGCCATCGTGTCGACCGTGGCGGTGCCGCCGCCCCCGAACTCACCGCTGACGCCGATGGCGCCGGCACGGCGCGCTGCGCCCATGGAGGTCGGCGAGGCCTGGCCATTGTCGGCCACGAACCCATAGGGCATGCAGAGCGCCCGCATCAGCTCCACCCCGCGCCTGTGGCGCTCGGGATCGGCATTGCGCTCGACGAGTGCAGTCGGCAGATGTTCCATCGAAGTGCCCCCCGAATGGATGTCGAAGACAATGTCGTGTCGGGGGAACAGGTCTGTCTCGAGAAAGTTGGCGAGCCGGCTTGTCGGCGTGCCCGACGGATCTCCGGGAAAGGCGCGATTGAGATTGCCGCCATCGAGCGGCGAGCAGCGTTTGGCGGCCATCACCGCCGGCACATTGGCCATCGGCAGGATGGTGACGCGGCCCCTGACGCGCGCTGGATCGAGCCGGCGGACCAGCTTCGCCAAGGACAGCTCGCCTTCATATTCATCGCCGTGATTGCCGGCCATAAGAAGGAGCGACGGACCCTCACCGTTGCGAATGAGGCAGATCGGGACCTTGATTTGGAAATATGGCGAACGGTCTATCGAGAACGGGATGCTCAGATGGCTGAGCGTCTTGCCGTCCCGATCGAAATCGAGCGAATGGCTGATGCCGGTGTGCATGGCGGCGGTTCACACAGCCGCGACGGCGGTGACTTCAATGCGGAGGTCAGGATCAGCGAGACGCGCCTCGACGCAGGCACGCGCCGGCAGACGGGCGGAATCCACCCAGGCATCGTAGACACTGTTCATGGCGTCGAAATCGCCAATCTGCGGCAGGAAGATATTGACCGCCACGAGCTTCGTCTTGCTGCTGCCGGCCTCGACCAGGAGCGCCTCGACCTTAGAGAGTACCTCGCTCGTCTGACCCTCGATGCCGGCCTTGCGATCGTCTGCGACCTGGCCCGCTATGTGCACGAGGCCGCCATAGACGACCGCCTGCGACATGCGGGAGCCGGACTGGAAGTACTTGATCATATCGGATCCTTTCGAGGTTCTCTTTTTGGAAATCGCGACGATGGTCAGCCGAAATAGGTGGGAAAGGCGTGGCTGACATACCCGGCCGCGTCGACGCCGAAGATCACGCGATAGCGATCGAGGCAGGTGCAGGGATGGGAGATGCCGAATTCAACGGTGTCGCCGACGGCAATGTCGTCGCCCGACGCAATTGTCAGGAAGGCGTGCTGGTCGTTGAGCTTGAAGACCTCGGAACGCGCTATCGGCAGCTGCTTGCCGGCACGAAAGATGGTCAGGACCATCGGAAAGCCCTGGTCGAACGACACGTCGCGCATGCCCATGCCGCAGATCGCAAGGCCGGGCTCCGGCCGCGACAGTACCTCGGCCCACAGGCGCAAAGCCGGACGGAACGAATTTCGTGCGGACGCATTGAAGCCGCCGACTGCAAAACCCTCGCGGGCATCGAGTGCGCCGAGCGAGCGGTCGTAGACCCCATGGTCGTGGAAGAAGATGGCGCCGCTGCGCAGCACCAGCGTCGCGCTGCTGTCCCTGGAAACGAGAGGCGAAAGCGCTGCGACCACTTTGTCGAAGTATACCGAGCCGCCTGCCGTGAGGATCAGCGGGGTGTCGCCGCCGACGCGAGCGCGGAGCCGCAGGAACATGTCGGCTGTCATTGTCAGCAGGGCGGATATTGCCTCATCGGTGCGGCCAGGATCGGGCTGCGCCGCGGCACCTTCATAGGTTGCGACGCCGGCGATCAGCAGCCGGCCGCTGGCTGCTGCAATCGCGTCGGCAATTGCCTCGGCTTCGCCGGTGGTCCGGGCGCCTGCCCTCCCCGCACCAAGTTCGACGAGCACGCGCAATGGCGGCAGCGTCGCATTGGCCCGCCAGGCTTCGGCAAGCGCATTCACGGCGGCGATCGAGTCGGCGAAAACGTAGAACTCGGCGCTTGGCCAGGCGCTGACAAGAACCGCAAGCCGGTTCGCACCACCTGGTCCGCCGACCTCATTGGCGATGATCAGCCGAGAGAGTCCGGCTCTGAGCATCACCGTGGCCTGCCTTATGTCGGCGACGGTCGTGCCCCATGCTCCGGCCTCGATCAGGGACCGGGCAAGATCAGGCGCCATCGGGGTCTTGGCATGCGGGGCGATCACGGCGCCCTGTTCTCGCGCATAGCGCAGGAACAGGTCACGATTGGCGATGAAGGCCTCCTCGTCGACGGTCAACACCGGCAACGACATACGCCCATGCGCTGGATGCCAGCGCTCAGATGCGACAAGGCTGCTGTCCAAGCCGAGGGTGCCAGGCGGCACGCCGCGGATACGGTCATCGAGGAGGAAATTTTCTCGGGTCGCCAGCGACAGTACGGGTGAGCTTTCGGTCATCCGATGCTAGTCCTTCCTTCACAGGATGAAGTCCGGATCGATTTCCGATTCCGGCCACACCATGAGAGAGATGCGTGCCAACACCTTACCGCGGACCGATCATCGATGCCCACCATCATCTTTGGGATCTCGGCCTTAGCCGGCACCCCTGGCTCGCCACAACGGCTGGCGAACGCGGCGGTCTGGGGGAGCTTGGCCCGTTGCGGCGAAACTACCTTCCTGAAGATTATTTGCGCGACGCCGGCCGGCACAATGTCGTCGCAACCGTCCATGTCGAAGCCGGCTGGACCGGGGATGACTGCGTCGGCGAAACGCGGTGGCTTGAAACGCTCGACAAGTCGCGCGGCGTGGCCGCCTGTTATGTCGTTCACATACCGCTGGCGAGCCGCCAAGCGCCGGCGCTGGTCGAGACGCAGGCGGCATTCGACCGTGTCGTCGGTGTGCGCGACATACTGAGTTGGGATCCGGATCCTGCCCGCTGTTTTGCTGCCCGTGACGGCATCATGGACGATCAGGCCTGGCGTGCCGGCCTGTCCCTGCTTGGGCGCCACCGGCTGGTTTTCGACCTGATGGTGTTTCCGCGCCAGCTCGCCGGTGCGGCGCGCCTCGCAGCGGCCTTTCCGGACCAGCTCTTTGTTCTCAACCACTGCGGCAGCCCGATCGATCGCGATGCGGACGGGATGCGGGTGTGGCGCGAAGGGCTGCGGCTTTTGTCGGAGCGCGAGAACGTCGCCATCAAGATATCGGATCTGGTCGCCTACGATCATGATTGGACGCTCGCCAGCCTAAGGTCGGTTGTCATGCATTGCATCGACTGTTTCGGTACGCGGCGCGCGATGTTCGGCAGCGACTTTCCGGTCGCCGGCCTGCATGCATCGTTCGGTGCGGTGTATGACAGCTTCAAGGCCATTGCAGGAGAGCTTTCCGCGGACGAGCAGACGGCACTGTTCTACGGCAATGCACGGCGCATTTATCGGCTGGACGATATGTCATCGGCGGGCCTGCTCCCTGCCTGAGAGAAGCAGCAGCCCTAGGATCAGCGACCCGAACAGGATACTGCGCCAGCCGGGCGATGCGTTGACGACGGTGATCAGCGCCGTGATCGTAACCAGCAGGATGGCGCCGGGGATGGTGCCGGCATAGGTGCCCAGCCCGCCGAGGATCGAGGTGCCGCCAAGCACCACGGCGGCAATCGAGGCGAGCAGATAAGGATCGCCAATACCGACATAGCCTTGTCCGTTCATGCCGAGGACCAACACACCGGCAAGTCCCGAACAGAAGCCGCTGATGCCGTAGACCGCGAGCGTGGTCGAGGCGACGGGAACCCCGGACAGCGCCGCGGCGAGCGGATTGGCGCCCATCGCGAATATCCGGGCGCCAAGGGATGTCGCATGCATCGTGGTCAGAACGATCACTGAAATGACCACCCACAAAAGCACGCCTGCCGGAATACCGACCGGCCGCGCATTGCCGAGCCAGCGGACCAGCGGGTTCTCAGCGGTCACGGCACTGCCGCCGGCGATGATGATCAGCAGACCTTGCAGGAATGTCGCCATCGCCAGTGTCATGATCATCGGATGAACGCGCAACAGCGCCACGCCCAGCCCGTTTACGAGACCTATCGCGGTCGTCAACGCAAGCACTGCAAGAACGGCTGTGAGCCCGGTCGGATCCGCCTGCAATGAGAGCAGCGGGAGGCTGACGGCACTGACCGTGACAATCGCCGCGACGGAAAGGTCGATGCCGCCGGCAATCACCACGAAGGTCTGGCCTGCCGCGACCAGGCCGATCACCGCGCCCAACTCGACCAAATAGCGCAAATGACCATAAGCGCCGAAGCCACGTGAAGCGAAGCTCGCCGCGATCCACACCGCGGCAACGATAGCGACCGTGAGGAAGGGCCGGCTGCGCAGGATCGTCAACGCCCGCCTGCCGCGCGTGCTCTCTTTCCGTGCTGTCATTGCTGCACCTTGCGGAATTGCGGGATGGCGACCGCCCCGATGATAATGAGGCCTTGGGCGACATACTGAGCAACTGGCGTGAAGCCGAGGAAGAACATGACACTGATCATCAGGCTGAGCAGCAGGCTGCCGGCAAGCGCGCCGCGCATCGTGCCCTGGCCGCCGAGGAAGCCGACTCCGCCGAGCACCGCGGCGGCAATGGAATTCAGCGTGAACGCAGTGCCGATGACTGGATCACCCGAACCCGTTTGCGCGGCGACGAACAGACCGGCGCCTGTGCAAAGCAGGCCGCTAATCGCATAGGCGGCGATGCGGGCACCGTCGACCGGCACGCTGGAGCGGTAGGCGCCGACGGGATTTTCGCCAGCAGCATAGATGCTCAAACCAAGCGGCGTGGCGAGATAGAGTTTCCACAGAAGCACGATGAGTACCAGCAGCACGAATGCCGCCGGCGTGTTGCCGGCAAGCAGGTCCGACAGCCACTCGGGTATGGCGCCGCCCGGCCTCGGCAGGATGAGCAGCGCAGCACCGCCGATAATGAAGGAGCCAGCGAGCGTCACCACGATCGCCGGCAACCGAAGTTTTACGACGATGAACCCGATCGCGGCACCGATGCCGAGACCGGTCAGCGCCACCGCGGCGGCGCCGCCGGCTACGCCTAGCGGTCCAGTCATCGTCGTCGCAGCGATCACCGCGCCCAGGCTGACCATTGCGCCGATGGCCAGGCTTATGCCGCCGGTGAGCATGAGGATCGCCTGAGCCATCGCAACCAGCGCCAGTGGAAACCAACTCTGGGTGAATTTGGCGAAGCCGGACGCTGTCAAGAGGCCGGGAAACAGGAAACCGTAGGCAATGACGAACGCCAGGACCACAGCGAACAGGCTGCGCACGCCGACATTGCGGCGCAACTGAACCGGCCAGTAGAGCGCGCCGGCTTGGCTTGGGGATGCAACCGTGCTCATTCTGCAACTTTCTGCTGTTCGGCGCCCATTGCGGCGGAAACGATGGCTTCCTCGCTCAGTGCCTCGCGCTCGAGCATGGCCACGATGCGGCCTTCGCGGACCACGGCGACACGGTCGCAAAGGTGCACCAGTTCGGGTGTGTCAGAACTGAGCAGCACGATCGCCTTGCCGGCGGCGGCGAGGTTGCGAAGCATCATGTAGATCTCACGCTTGGTCTCGACATCGACGCCCCGCGTCGGATCGTTGAGGAGAAGCACAAGCGGATCGTGTGGCATCCATTTCGCCAGCGCGACCTTCTGCTGGTTGCCACCTGAGAGTGCCAGCGCCGGGCGGTCGAGGTCGCCCTTGATGGCAAGCTGGGCGGCGAGGCCCCTTGCCATATCGCGCTCGGCCCGCCGGCTGCGCAGCTTCAGCGCCGGCAGCCTTGCGAAGGCGGGCAGCATCATATTGGTGATGATGGGATGGATCAGGTGCAGGCCTTCGCGCTTGCGGTCAGCCGGGACATAAGCGAGGCCGAGCGCATTGGCTTTCGGCACGCCGCCGGGCAAACCCGAAACACCGTTTACCGTCGCGGATACCGTCCTGGCGGGGATTGCGCCGTAGAGGCCAAGCAGCAGATCTTCCTGCCCCTGCCCGACCAGGCCGCCGATGCCAAACACCTCGCCCGTCCTGATGTCGAGATCAACGTCGCGCATCAGGCCGGCCGAAAAATTACGAACCGAGATGGCGTCGGCCGGCGATGGCGAAGGCCGCCATCGTGGAAAGAGATCGCCGGGGTCGCGGCCGACCATCAGCCGTACCAGCCCGGCGGCATCGGTTCCTTCCAGCGAGCAGTCCGCCGTGCAGATCCCGTCCTTGAGCACGGTAACATGCTGGCACAGCGTCATCACCTCGTTCAGTCGGTGTGAGATGTAGAGAATAGCGATGCCCTCGCCCCGAAGCCTCTCCAGCAGGTCGGTGAGGATTTTTGTCTCCGTTGCCGATAGCGATGACGTGGGTTCGTCGAGAATGAGCACGCGCGGCCGGCGGTAAAGCGCCTTGGCGATCTCCACCATCTGCCGGCGGCCGAGCGACAGGTGCCCCACCGGCGTAGACAGCGGTTCGTAAAGCCCGACAAGATCGCATGCGGCCCTGGCCCGGACGGCAAGCTCGTTGTAGTCGATTAAGCCGAACCGCTTAGGATAGGCGCCGAGCCCGATGTTTTCGGCAATGGACAGGCTGGCCGTCAGGCTGAGTTCCTGCTGGACAACGGCGATCCCGGCCTGTCGCGCATTAGCGGGGGTCATGCGCGAGACCGGGCGCCCATCGACCTCGATCGCCCCGCCGTCCGGGCGCAAGGCGCCGGACAAAAGGTTGATCAGTGTCGACTTACCTGCGCCGTTCTCGCCCAGCAGCGCATGCACGCGGCCCGGCTGAAGAGCGATGGTAACATTGCGCAGAACGGGGTTGCCGAAGAAGGACTTCGACACCCCCCGCGCGGCGAGAAGCGTAGCCGTGGTTGTCAATGCTACAACCCTTCAGGCTTATTTCTGGGCCAGCAGCTTCTTGAACAGATCCTCATCGTACGGCGAATAGATGTAACCGTCAGCCGGGAAATCCTTCGCCCGGGCGAGGTATTCGTCGATGTTGGAATTGTCGATCACCGGCAGCGGGATCTTGACGAAAGCCGGCACATCCTCGCCCTCCAGTGCCTGGACGGCGGTGTAGGTGGCGAAGGCGCCGAGCCAGTTCGGCTGCATCGTCGCCCAGCTCTTTAGGCCCTTTTCCTTCCACAATTCGAGGAACTGGCGCGCGTTCTCGCCGGTGATGGGCACCTGGTCGCGGCCCTGCTTGTCGAGCGCGAGCACGGCACCCGCCGACAACGCGCCGCCCAGCGACAGGATGCCGTCGATTTCGGGGTTGGCGAAAAGCAGGCTGGTGACGGCTTCCTGGGCGGGCGCGACATTGTAGGGCGTGTTCGTCTCGGCAAGCACGTTCACATCGGGATGGGCCTTAAGCTCGGCATCGGCGCCTTTGCGCCGGTCGTCGCTGACCGAAACACCGGCTGGGCCGTTGAGGATTAGAATCTTGCCCTTGCCGCCGATGGCGTCGATCAGGAACTTGGCCGCCTGGTCGCCCCACTGGGCGGAATCGGTGTTGACCTTGGCGGTCACCTGGTCGGTGTCGACGAGGCTGTCGAAGTTGATGATGGCGATGCCTTTGGCGCAGGCGTCCGCCAGCACGCGCGCCGGCGCGGTCGACGAACCAGCGATCAGGATGATGGCATCGACATCGGAATCGATCATCGACTGGATCTGCTGGATCTGGACGTTGGCGTCGCCCTGGGCATCGGTCACGACGAGCTTGTCGACCAAGCCTTGCTTCTTCAAAGTCTCGACTTCGGCTTCGATCGTGCCCTGTGTCTGCTTCATCCAGGTCGGCACTGAATAGATATTGGCCCAGCCGATCGTATATGGAGCTTTGCGATCGCCCTTGATGCATTTAGCGGCGGCGTTGGCCTGCGAGCCGGCGCCGAGGCTGAGGAGAAGGCCGAGGCAAAGGGCACTGGCGGATGCGAAAAACGATGATTTCGTCATGATTGTTCCCTTCTGAGGTTATGCCTGGGCGTGCGGGGTCGGGACGAGAAAACCCGCCGGTTGCCGCATCGGAAACCGCCAGTTTTCTCGTCGGGACTTTTTGCGCCTGGCTCGTTATTGTCCGATATTTCAGACAATAGGCCTGTATATCGGACAAATGGGATGCTAGACTGAGCCTTGACATCTTTCAAGCGTCTTGAGACGAGGGCCGAAATGATTTTTGCGCGGGTGCGGCCTACATGAGCGACGGCGTCTCTGGTCTAATTGAAACGGAAGCCGGCGCCGAGCCGCGCAATGGTGAACGGCGTCGCGGGATCGATCGCGTCATCATGCTACTCGAGGCCCTTCTGCGGCACCGCGCGCCGATGCGCGTCGGCGACATCGCCAAGATGATCGGCGCGCCGCGTTCAACCACTTATGAAATCGTCAACAGTCTGCTTGAAGCCGAAATGCTCGAAAATGTCGGAACGGAAGGCTACGTCTATTTCGGAAAGGCGATGCATCTGTTCGGCTGGGCCTACTCACATCATAACGCTCATTACCGGCGCATTATCGAAACCCTGGACAGACTAGCCGCGGAGACGGGCGAGACCGTCCAACTGTGTGGCCTGCGCGGGAACAAATACGTCGTCCTTGATTGCCGGGACTCTCCTGGCCCGTTTCGGATTTCAAGCGATGTCGGAGTCGAGGTGCCGATCCCGTGGACGGCGTCCGGAAGGCTGCTGCTCGGCCATATGAGCGAGCAGGAAATACGGGGCTTCATTCCGCCTGGCGACTACAAGCTTCCCGACGGCCGCGTCATTCCGCCAGCCGAGTTCTTCGGCGATGTCGCTCTGGCGCGCCAGCAAGGTTTCAGCGAGACCGCCGCTCTGGCCGACCGCTTCACCTGGTGCATGGCCGCGCCCATCCGCGACGGCAACGGCAGCATCAACAAGACCCTTTGCTTCGTGTTGCCCGTCGACACACCGGAAGCGCGGCGCAGCGAATTGCTTGCCCTACTATGCGAGCGCGCCAGTGGGTTGTCGTTGGCGGGAAGCTAGTAAACAATCGGCGCGCGAAGGTCAGGGATAGGCTCCGTTCGTTCAGCCGCAGCAGCGAAGCCGGAACCGGTACTCCGGTGAGTATGGTAAAGGCGGCAGCGCGCTCCCGCGACCAGCTTTCCCACAGCCCTTTGACGCAGTTAGGAAAGGCATTCTCGTCCAGGAGCGCGGTGAGACGCCCAGCGATTTAGACCTCAATTTCGCCGGCCCTCGAAACGCAGTAACGGTTTCGATCAAGTCACGCATTGCCTTCTGAATCGCCAGCTGCAATGCCTTTGGCAAACCCTGTTTGAAGTTGGTCTAGTTGTTGCTCGCAGCCTGCCAGCACCGCAGAGTGCAGCGCGATGACACCGGTCACGGCAGTCCAATGGGATCATTTCTGGTTCGGTGAGCGGGATGTGCAAAAGCGCACCATCCCGCGATTTTACCAACTCGCGCCGGGCGTTCGTTATGGCCGGTCGGCTCGCCAACCGAGCCGCGACTCGATGCGGCGCGCACTGGTCTTGACCATCGTAATCAAATCCGGGTTTTTTTGCTTCAGCTTCACATCCGGGACGACGATCGAGATCGTGGCACGGCAGGCTCCTTGGTTGTCACGGATGGGAGCCGCAATGCAGGCAACTGAAAAGTCAGATTCTCCAGCCTGGATCGACAGCCCCTGCTCCAGTGCTGCGGCGGCCGCCCGAGCGAGCACATCCTCGTCCGTCTCGGCGCGTCCGGTCGGAGAGGCGATCGCGGATCGGGCGAAAATGGCGCGGCGTTCGGCTTCCGGCAAATGGCCGACGAGCAGCCGGCCCGACGCTGTCCAGTTCAGTGGCGTCCGGGTCCCGACGCGAGATGTAACCTGGAAATGATCTTTGCCCTCTTCCATCGCAAGCACGACCATATGGTCACCGTCACGGCCGCATAGCTGGATCGTCTCTTTCGAACTCTGGGCCAGTTCGTGCATCTCCTGCGTTGCCACGTTGAGCAGGTCCAACGTGCGAGCGTAGGTCAAGCCGTACTGATAAAGCCGCGGGCCCAGCCAGAGCAGGCCGCCGTCCTTGCGGTCCAGCAGTTCCTTTTCGACCAGATCGTCGACGATGACATAGATCGTCGACAGCGGGGCGCCGATGTCGTGCGCTATCTCATATGCGGTAGCTGGCCGACCCTGCTTTTGCAGATAGTCGAGTATCTGCAGCGCACGGTCGATACCGCTGGTGCGCGAGCGGCGGGGTTCCCGCGGGTCTTCAGCGGGGTTCAGGTGCAGGTCGGGCGCTATCGTGGACATGGCATTCTCGGTTTTGCGGGCACTGTAAGACAGCCGGGGCATTTACCACAGCCATCCTCAATCCGGCCAGTTGAGGATCGCAGCCTCGCGCGCCATGAGACGTTCGTGCCATGGTGTGGCGATGATCACATTCGACTTGCGCGCGCCATCAAGCTCCTCGGCAAGCCGTGCCGCCACAACGAATTCTTCGTCGGGATGCAAGTTGCAGGGATCGAGGAAGAAATAGCCGTGCTCGACTTCATGATCGCGGACCACCACCGGCGGATTGCCGGCTGCCAGCCGGTCGGCCAGATCCCAGGCCGTAATGCGGGCTTCGCCGGCATCAACCGACACCTTCAAGCGATCGAGCGGATTGCTGGTCGGGTCGGGTACGATGGCGGTGGTGATGCCGGGCCGCCCCTCGAGCACCTCCGCCCAGCAGTCGAGCGCTCGGCGTTCGCGAGCACGGATACCGTCATGGTCACGCGTTTTCCAGGCCTGGAGAGCAGCGAGCGCACCGACGATGCCTTCCTTGCCGACTTTCATACCGCGCCCGATGCCCCGGTTCTGCAGATAGACGTCGCGCACCCGCGCCTTCGAGCCTGCGACGATACCGGATGTCGGGCCGCCCAGGAACTTATGACCCGAATACAGCACCAGATCGGCTCCGCTGGCGAGAAAGCCCGCCAGGTCGTATTCGGACGCTGCGTCGACGATGACCGGGACCTCGCGTGCATGGGCTGCTTCGACGAACATCTTCAGCGGGATTTGCCCATACTCGACGACATGGTGCGACACGACGTAGATTGCTGCAGCAGTGCGCTCGGTGATGGCGCCTGAGAGTTGATACGCCGAGGCGCTGGTCGCCTGACCGACCGGCACGACCTTGGCGCCGGCGAGGCGAATCGCCTGTTCGATCGGTGCGCCGTAGCTGACCATGTGGCCGGACTGGATGACGACCTCGTCTTTCAGTCCGGCAGTATCCGGCAGCCGTTCGATCGCGGCAAGGTCCGGGCCGGTCATGCTGGCCGCCACGGCCAGGCTGATTGCCGCGGAACAGGAGGCGGTGATGAAGCCGGCCTCCGCGCCCGTCAATTCGGCGATCACGGCGCTGGCCTTGCGATGCAGATCGGCCATTTCGACAAACTCGGTGAGAATACCGGACACAGCCTCGACAGCCGCGGGAACGACAATAGAGGCGCCGAGCGAGGTCATCGTGCCCGAGACGTTGATGACGGGCCTGAGGCCCAACTGGCTGCGGATATCGTCGACAGGCATGGTTTTGTGCTCCGGCTATTCGTGATCCGATCAATCAATGGCGATGACGGCTTCGATTTCGACGCTGATTCTTCCCGGCAGTGATCCGTGGCCGACCGCAGAGCGGGCATGGGTGCCGCGATCGCCGAAAACATCGATGAGCAGGTCCGAGCAGCCGTTGATCACTGCGGGGTGGTCGGCGAAATCCGGCGTGGCGTTGACCATGCCGAACAGCTTCACCACACGCCGCACGCGGCGCAGATCGCCGAGCGCTGCGTGCATGACGGCAATGAGGTTGACACCGGTCAGCCGCGCATGGGCATAGGCCTGATCGACCGTCACGTCGGCACCGACCTTGCCCGTATAGACCCGGCCGTCGGCCTCACTCGGCCCTTGGCCGGACAGGAACAGCAGCTTGCCCTCCTGCACAAATGTGACAAAATTGGCGATCGGCGGCGGCGCCTCGGGCAGCGTTATTCCAAGCGCCAAAAGCCGGTCGTAGGGCGTGCTTTCCGGTCGCTTCATGAGCTCGGAAAAAGTCATACGCAAACTCCAATCAGATCGTCTTTTCGTTGTGCCGGATGCAGGCCACGTGATGCCCGCCGCCGATGTCGTCGAGGGGCGGAATGATCCCGGCGCAGGCGGCAATTGCCTCCGGACAGCGGGTGCGGAAGACACAGCCGGAAGGCGGGTCAATCGGGCTTGGGATATCACCATGCAAGGCGACGTGGGTGCGTCGGCGGGTCGGGTCGGGTACGGGTGCCGTCGCCAGCAATGCCCTGGTGTATGGGTGCCGCGGCGCGGCGTAGAGAAGACGGCTCGGACCACGCTCCATGACGCGACCGAGATACATCACCACCACTTCGTCGCAAAGGTATTCGACCACCGAGAGGTCATGCGCGATGAACAGCAGCGTCAAGCCGAGTCGCTTTTGCAATTCACCGAGCAAGTTGAGCACCTGCGCCTGCACCGACACGTCAAGCGCCGAGACCGGCTCGTCGGCGACGACGAATTCCGGCTCGACGGCGAGCGCGCGCGCAATGCCGATGCGCTGGCGCTGGCCGCCCGAGAATTCGTGCGGGTAGCGCGTGGCGTGATCAGGCGACAGGCCGACCAGGGTCAGCAGTTCGGCGACCCTGTCGGCACGCCGCTTGCCTCGCGGAAAGCCGCGCGCGTCGAGTGCCTCGCCGATGATGGCGGCGATGCGCATGCGCGGGTTGAGGCTGGAGAATGGATCCTGGAACACGATCTGCAGCTTTTGCCGGTAGCTGCGCATTTCACGTGCGGACAGCGAAAAGAGATCGACGCCGTCGAACAGCGCCTTGCCTCTGGTCGGCTCCACCAGCCTGAGGATGGCGCGCCCGGCGGTGGTCTTGCCGGAGCCGGACTCGCCGACCAGCCCGACCGTCGAGCCGCGCCTGATGTCGAAGCTGACATCCTCGACAGCATGAATGACGCGACCGTTGCGGGCGGGAAAGTGCTTTGTCAGACCCTGCACGCTGAGCAATGGCGCAGTCTCCGCACGACCGGCTATCATCGGGGCGCTCACAGCTCTGCACTCCTGATGCAACGGGAAGCGCCGTGCAGTCCTGCCGGCATCAATGGCGGCGGTGCCGCCCGACAGGGCGCAATGGCGAAGTCACAGCGCGGCTCGAAGGCGCAACCCGGCGGCAGCGCAGTGATCGGCGGCACGCTGCCGGGAATGGAATAGAGCGCCCGGCGCTTGCCGTCGTCACCGATGTCGCGCGCGGCATTGGGCGTGCAGGCCAGCAGCCCCCTCGTGTAGGGATGGCGCTGGTGCGCAAACAGGTCGTTGACCGGTGCCTGCTCGACGACACGGCCGCCATACATGACGACGACATTATGGGCGATCTCGGCGACGACACCGAGATTGTGGGTGATGAAAAGGATCGACATGCCCATCTCGACCTGCAGGCGACGCAAGAGATCGAGGATCTGCGCCTGGATCGTGACGTCGAGGGCCGTAGTCGGCTCGTCGGCGATCAGCAGCGACGGACTGCAGGCGAGTGCCATGGCGATCATGACGCGCTGGCGCATGCCGCCGGACATCTGGTGCGGATAGTCGTCGAGCCGCGAGACGGCGTCCGGAATCTCGACATGCTTCAGCATGGCGAGCGCACGGCTGCGCGCTTGCTGCCGGTTCACCGGCTCGTGCAGCCCGATCATTTCGCCGATCTGGTCGCCGACCGTGAAGAGCGGGTTGAGGCTGGTCATCGGCTCCTGGAAAATCATCGCGATTTCCCGGCCGCGGACCTTGCGGAATTCCTTCTGGGTAAATCCGGCGAGGTCGTGGACATGCTCTTGCCGGTCGCGGAACAATATCTGGCCGCCGGCGATCCTTCCGGGCCGTGACAGCAGGCCCATGATCGACAGGCTGGTCACCGACTTGCCGGAACCGGATTCTCCCACCACGGCCAGCGTCTTGCCGTGCTTCAGGTCGAAGGTGACGCCATCGACCGCCTTGGCGGTAAGACGGCGGGTCTGAAACCAGGTCCGCAAGTCCCGAACCGACAGGATGACGTCGCTGGCGATCGCGCCGCTCATGATTTCCACCCGCAATGCGGACAAGCGTGCACACCGCCCGCGGACCCTTCCGCCGGCATGTGGCGGTGGGCGACGATCGCCTCGGCACCGAGGACAGCGTAGCGCGGCTCGAACAGCCGGTGCAGCGTGCTTGTCGCCCCTTGCGAATCCTTCACGGTGAGGTCGGCGTCGACGAGGTCGAACAGAGTGAATTCCGCCGGCCTGCCCTTTTCCAGCAGCCCGTCGGCGGGCAACCGGATGGCGCGGCGCGGCGCCGTCGTCGAGGCCGTCACCACATCCTCGAATGCCATGCCGAGCGACAACAGCTTCGACATGGTGGTTGCCATATCCCACACCGCGCCGTCGAGCGAGCGGTTGTGCAGATCGGTCGAGATCGTGTTCGGTGGCAGACCGCGCTCGAGCGCCGCCTTGGCGACATCGAAGGAGAACGAGGCGCCGCCGTGGCCGACATCAAGCACAACGCCGCGCTGCGCCGCATCCTCGGCGAGCCGATAAAGATCATCGTCCTCGATGATCGAGCCGCCAGCCTTGCCATTGAAGCAATGAGTGACGATGTCGCCTTCGCTCAGCAGGCCGAGAACGTCGTCATAGAGTGGTGGCGGCTCACCAACGTGCACCATCAGCGGCAGCTTGAGGATGCGGCCGAGCTTCTTCGCCAGCCGGACCGGCGTCAGATCCCAGCCGCCGGTAATGACGTGGCTGGCACGCACCTTCAGTCCGACGATGACGTCGCGGTTGGCCTCGACGGTGGCAATGGTGCGGTCGATGTCGATCGAGCGCATGTCGGTCAGCTCGCTGACACGGTTGCAGGCGACGAGACCGATCGAACCTATGTTCAGGAACGCGTATATATTCTCTCGCGCCGACTCTATGATGAACTCGCGAAAACCGTGGAAATTGGCTTCGCCGGCCGAGCCGGCATCGACCATCGTGGTGACGCCTCGGGCGGCGCCACATTGCTGCGGCCGCAGCGAAATGTCGGTGCCGCCGTACCAGACATGCACGTGAAGATCGGTCCAGCCGGGCGACAGGAACGCGCCATTGGCGTCAAGCATCTCCACATCGTCACCAACGGCGATCGTTGAGCCAGTTTCGGCGATACGGCCATCCTTGCCGATCAGCACGTCGACTGTCTGGCCAAATCCACCGCCGAAGCCGACTGGTTTTGCGCCCTTGATCAACAGCGGCCTTTCGGTTTGGGAAGAGCGATTGCCGAACATCAGATGTCCTTTGCCAGACGAGGGTCGAGAAGGTCGCGCAAACCGTCGCCGACGAGCTGCAGCGACAGCACCGTGACGACGATGGCGCCGCCCGGAAACATCATGATCCAGCCGGCCTGATCCATATATTGGCGGCCGGTGGCGATCATTGTGCCCCAGGTCGGGATGTCGGGCGATATGCCAACGCCGAGGAAGGACAGACCGGCCTCGGCCAGGATGGCGTTGGCGAAGATGAAGGTTGCCTGCACCAGCAATGGAGAGGTGACGTTGCGCAATACGTGCCGCACCAGGATAACCGGCGTCGGCACGCCGAGTGCGCGGGCCGCCTCGACATAGGGGAGTTCGCGAATGACCAGCGTCGAGGCGCGCACGACGCGTGCGAGCCGCGGCGCATAAACCACGCCGAGGGCGACCACGACATTGAAAGCGGTGGCGCCTAGTGCCGCCACGAGCGCAATTGCGAGCAATATGTCGGGAAAAGCCATCATGGCGTCGATCAACCGCGACACCGGCGCGTCGAGCCTTCTGAAGAAGCCGGAAGTCAGCCCCAAAACGACGCCGATGATCGAGGCGAAGATCACGACAGCAAAGCCGACCGTCAGCGAAGTGCGCGCGGCGTAAAGCATGCGGGTAAAGATATCGCGCCCGAGATCGTCGGTGCCGAACAAGTGGTCGAGGCTCGGCGGATGCAGGCGACTGGCAATGGAGAGCTTGGTCGGTGCGTAGGGGGCGATGACTGGCGCGAGGATCGCGGCGAGCACGATGGCGATCAGTGCGGCGATGCCCACCGCCGCCGTCGGCCGGGTCATCAGCCGCGAAAGGATATTTGGCTCTGCCTGGAGCGGCACCGAGATAGCGGCCATCAGTAGCGAACCCTCGGATCGACAGCCAGATAGAGCATGTCGATGGCGAAATTGACCAAGACGTACAGCCCGGCAATGACCAGCAGCGCGCCTTGGATAACCGGATAGTCGCGCCGCAACACCGCCGAGACGACCAAGCTGCCGACGCCGGGCAGGCCGAACACCGTCTCGGTCACCACCGCACCGGAGATGAGCAGTGCCGCGGTCAGGCCGATGACGGTGAGGATGGGGATCAAGGCATTTCTGAAGGCATGCTTCAGCACCACACGCCATTCGCTCATGCCTTTGGACCGGGCGGTCCGCACATAGTCATCATTGAGCACGTCGAGCATCGAGGCGCGAGTGAAGCGGGTGATCAGTGCCGAGCTTATGAGACCGAGCGCCAGCGCCGGCAGCACCAGATGGTCAAGCCGCTCGGCAAACGAAGCTCCCGGCCCGCCATAGCCAGATGTGTCGAACCAGCCGAGCTTCACGGCGAAGAACTGAATGAACAAAAGGCCGAGCCAGAAGCTCGGCACGCTGGCCGCGAACATGGCAATGGTGGTTGCCGCCTGATCGAAGATAGAGCCACGCTTATAGGCCGACATGATTCCGACCGGCAACGCGATGAGCGTCGCGATCACCAGGGAGAAGACGGTGAGAAAAAAGGTCGGTTCGGCGCGTTGGGCGAGCGCGGTCGTGACCGGCTCGCCCAGGAAGATCGACTGGCCGAAGTCGCCTCGGACGACATCGAGAACGTAGCGCCCGAACTGTTCGAGGATGGAACCGTCGAGTCCGAGCTTGGACCGCAGCGCGGCTATATCGGCGGCCGTGGCGTCTGGACCCAGCATGACTGCCGCTGGATCGCCGGGCGTCACCCGTACGATGACGAACACGATGGTGACGACCAGCGCCATGACGACGATCATGCCGAAAAGTCTGTTGAGGATTGAGCGCAGCATCGGCCATCTCCGAGCAATCATCGAACGGTTTGCCGGGCGCCGGCTTTGTCGGCCGGCACCCGGCCGCCTATCCTTGGGTTGAGGCGGAAGGTGGGAGGAGCCGTCTCAGTTGCCTTCCAGATAGGCGTTCCAGAAATAGGGCCATGGCGCCGGCGTCACGCCCTTCAGCTTGGGGGCCTGGGCGGCCAAGGCGTTGAAGTCGCCGACCTTGAACGCTGGAACCTCGTCGTAGATCGCCTTCTGGACATCTGCGAACAGCGTGACGCGCTTGGCCGGATCGGCTTCGGCGTTGAACGCCTCAAGCACCTGGTGCTTGCGATCCGAAACCCACCAACCCGGCGAGGAGTCCGACATTATGCCGGTCAGCGACGGCTCGGGCAGGAACGGACTGTGAGTAATGTAGATGTCCCACAGCGCCGGATCGGTGCGGTTCTTGGTCAGCGTTGCCCATTCGACCACATCGAGTTGGACCTGGAAGCCGGCGGCTTTCAGATACTCGGCCGCGACCTGCGCCATCTTGTAGTGGAACTCGTACTGGCGGCTGGTGAGGATGCGCAAAGGCTTGCCGTCATAGCCGGCTTCCTTCAGCAGCGCCGCAGCCGCTTCAGTGTCGCCATCGGGCTTGTAGGGCTCGGTGCCGGCGTCCGTATGCCAGGCAAAGCCTTCGGGATACATGTCGCCGTCGGCTGCGAAGAAGTCCTTCGATCCGAATGCGGCGAGCAGCATGTCGTTCGGCGCCAGCGCCGCTTGTATCGCCTTACGGATGCGAATGTCGGAATTCAGCCCCTGCTTGGTATTCAGGACGAATACCGGCCAACCGAACGGCTTCAAGATGACCGGCTGGGTCTTGCCACTCGAGATCTTGTCAAAGGACTCGACCGGCAGCGAGTCAACATAGGCGAACTGGCCGGAGACAGCGCCTTCGACGCGCGTGTTCGCATCGGGAACCGGCACGAAACGGATTTCGTTGAGATACTGTTTTCTGGCGCCACCATAGCCGTTGGGTTCGCCGTCGCGCGACTTGTAGCCGTCGAACCGGGCAAGCTGGATGTACTGGTCGGGTTTGCGTTCCTTCAACATATAGGGGCCGGTACCGACGAAGCTGGTCAGCGGCTCCTGTCCCACGTTTTCCGACGGGATGATGATCGCGGCGGCATTGTTCAGCGACAGCAGCGACAGAAGCGGCGCGAATGGCTTTTTCAGGGTGATCTTGATGGTGTTGTCGTCAACGGCGTCGACCGCGGCGATGACTTCGGCTGCCTGCTTGCCGCGCGTGGCAATCTTCATCCAGCGCTGCAGCGAAGCGACCACGTCGGCCGAATTCATGTCGCTGCCGTCATGGAACTTTACACCGGTTCTGAGCGGGATGGTGTAGGTAAGGCCATCCGGCGAAATCTGTGGCATGTCGGCGGCCAACAGCGGCGTAATGCCCCAATCCTTGTCGAAGGTATAGAGCGTCTCGTAGATGTGCTGCGTGACGATGCCAACCAGATCGGCGGTCGAGGCCATTGGATCGAGCGTCGGCGGCTCCCCAATGGTCGCCACGTCGATCACTCCACCTTTAGCGGGCTCGGCCCAGGCAGCGCCTGTCGCCGGCAGCATAAGCGCGGCGAGCGAAGCGGCGATTTGCAAGAAACGCTTCATCTTGGTTCCCTTCGCTGTATTCCATAGTAATGGAATTTGTATCCTAGTTACGGATCAAGTAAACGCACCTGACTTGGCAAGGTCAAGCTTTTTCGTCCAGCGGACGTCGCGAAGGTTGGGAGTCGTTGATGATGCTCGTGCGCCAAGGCGTGGCTCGTCGTCCGGTCCAAGGGCCGGCATCACACTGTCGTCCAGCGATCGGAAAAACCTCAGGTACATGGTGGGACAGAATGAAGCAAAGGAGCCGAAGGATACTACGCACCCCCACCCAGACCCGCTGGCATCAGCGCTTGATGGGATTGATAAGTGCAAACGCAGCTCGGCCACCTCTCAGCAGCGCCGGCGCGACCGTTTCCGGGTCAATCTCACCAAGGCATCAGGGCTTCAGGGTTAAGGGGTCGAAAATGCCCCTCCCTGCCCCGATGCTGAACGAAGCCTACTTCCGAGGTGTCAAAACTCCCAAGGAGAGATCAGATCGAGGCCGGTCTTGTCGAAGTCGCTCAAGTTGCGCGTCGCAAGGCGGCCTCCGTTAACACGCGCTATCGCGGCGATCATGCCGTCGGGCGCGGACATACCCAGACCTTGGCGTGCAGCAGTTCCCATAATTTCCCCGTAGGCCAATGCGGCTTCCTCAGTCAGCCCGAAGATGCGGCCGGCGAAACGACGGCGCCAATCGGACAAGCCTTGCTCCAGTCGCTCGGCACGCTGATCGGGTCGAATTTTTTGAATGCCGAAGGAAATCTCGGCGATTGTCACAGTCGGAAGCGCCAGTTCAGCATCATGGCGAACCAGCCATGCGATAACGGCAGCGCTAGGCGCCTTTTCCAAAGTTTCAGAAACCACATTGGTGTCGAGAAAGATCAAAGCTCAGGTCCTACATGAACCCGCTGATCGTTTCGGATCACCGCTTCAAGGTCGATATCGGTGCCGTAAACAGCCGCGATGCGCGCGTAAAACATCGACGCAGGTTCGCGACCTGCCTCCCGCGCTTCGTAGGATTCCAGAGCACGTTCGACGATGTCTGCAATCGAACGATTTTCGCGACGGGCAAGCCGGTGCGCAAGGTCTCGCGCTCTGGCACTTCTTACGGAAAGTTGAGGCTCTGCCATGTGGATCTCCTTTTCCGCAGATATAGCGCGGCAACTTTACGCCATCAAGATGGCAGGCGATGGCTTGCCATCTTGATGGCATTCGAAGAGTCGACTTGATGCGCGCGCATCATCATGCCTGAAAACGCGCAAGGAATATGGTGCGTTGCTTACGCGGGTCGATCGCGCGCTGTAAGCAGCGCGAATGGGTGGTATCAGCAACCTGGAGATCGTCTCGCTGCATTCCACAGGGAGAATAACAACGATACTATATCCGCGTGCTCATCCCCGCCCGACCGTGGCGCCCGATCATTCATCCTCTTGCCACCAGCACACTGCTAAGCAGTCCAGAGCTCACGCCACCGAACGCTCGGCCAATGGACATCGCCTCACCCGAGCCTCACCCGACGACAAGTTTACGACGGCGCTGATCCTCGCCGATGAGCCGCCTGGTAAGTACCAGGCGACATGGCCATGTCGGTCCATACGATTACGCTGGCATCAGCGGCTTGACGCGATCGACAACGGCGGCGACCGCTTCCTTCGGGCTCTTGCGACCGAGGACGGCGAGCTGAACTTCCTCGAGAAACGTCGACTGAGCGCGAGCGGCTTCGGGAAAAGCCGGGAAGGCTGGTCTCGCCTTGGCAAGGGCGGCAGCCTCGACCTTCGCCTGCGGCTGCGACCCTGCGAACGACGGCTCGGCATAGGTCGAGGCGCGGACGGGGCCATTGCCGTTGCGCGCCATGTCGAGTGTGGCCGCCTTGCTCGCTACGAAGCGTATGTAGCTCCAGGAGAGCTTCTTGTCCGCCGAATTGGCGGGAATGGCCATCGCCCAGGATTCGACGACCGGATGCATTTCCTGACCGCTGCCGAGGGTCTTGGAGCCGGGGAACTCGATCGCCTTGATCATTCCTGGCGCCGTCGACTGTTCCTTGTTGTTGAGCTGCGCGTAGCGGGCGAAAGGCAGCACCGCGAAGGCTGCGCGTCCCTGCTGCATCCAAGTCACCATGTCGTCGTTGCGCGTCGTGGCGTAGCTGCGGGGGAGCGCCCCGGCCTTGAAGAGGTCGGCGAGCACGGACAGGCCTTTTTCCATCGCCTCCGGATCGGGAACTACGTGGAACTGCTTGTCGATGAAATCGCCGCCAAAGGCGCGGGCGAACATGACCGGGAAGACGGCGAGGTCGCTCGCAAGAATCATGCCGACGACCGGCGTACCGGACTTGGAGGTGAAGGTAAGCTTCTTCGCCTGCTCGACCAGCTCCTCCAGCGTGTCCGGTGGCGCCGAAATGCCGGCCTCCTGAAGCAGCTCCTCGTTGTAGAAAAGTCCCTGCGTGGCATGGCGCACCGGGATGCCGACGAGCTTGCCGCCGACCGTCATCGACTGGCGCAGGCCCTCGGCAATATCGTCGAAATCCTCGATCGGCTCGGTTTTCCGGAGGTCGTCGAGCGGCTCGAAGAGCGAGGCGATCTGCGACGTCATGCGGTTGTCGATGACATAGCCGACGTTGAAATCGGTCTCGCTCAGGCTCGCCTCCCGGAATAGCCGGTCCTGGAGCGGATTGCTGTCGAGCGTCGTCCAGGAGATCTGGGCGTTGTTCTTGTCCTCCCAAGGCTTGATGACATTGCCGGCGGCGCCGGTCGTCAGGTTGGCTTGGTGGACGCGATGGCAAAGCACGTTCAGCGTCTTTACCTGAGCATGGGCCAACCGACCCAATGCGCCCGTCACGCCGGCGGCCATCGCGGTCGTCAGCAGGGCTCTGCGTGTCATGTGCAAAGGCATTGTCTTCCTCCCTTTCTCGGTGACGTCATCACCCCTTGGTCGCGCCGGCGGTCAACCCGGCAACAAGAAACCGGTTCATCAGGACCACGAAGACGAGAACCGGCAGCAATTGGACGGTAGAGGCTGCAAAGAGCACGCCCCAGTCGACGCCATCGATCGAGCTGATCATCTCTGAAAGGACCAGAGGCGCGGTCTTGGCGTGGTTGGCGGTGAAGATATAGGCGAACAAAAACTCGTTCCACGCGAAGACGACGACGAAGACGGCGACGGCGAGCATGCCGGGCGCAACGAGCGGCAAGATGATCTTCACAAGGATCGTCAGCGGCCCCGCGCCGTCGAGGACAGCCGCCTCGTCGAGTTCGCGCGGCACCTGATCGATGAACGTCCGCATCAAAAGCGTACCGAGCGAGACGAAGAAGGTCGCGTAAAGCAGGATCAGCACAAGATGGGTGTCGTTGAGCCCGAGCCGATTGACGACCGGGAACAGAGGCAGCGTCACGACGATCGGCGGGATCAGCCGCGATCCGATCAGAAACATCACCGATCCTTCCAGGAAACGGACGCCACGATAGCGTGAGTAGGCGAAACCAGCGAGCAAACTTGCCATGACGGCAAGCGCCGTTGCCCCGGTGGTGATGATCAGGCTGTTGACGAGCCCGTCGAAAAAGCCCGGCCAGCGCTGCCACAGCGAGGCGTAGTGCTCGAAGGTCGGGTCGAAGAAGAGCTTTGGTGGAACCGCGAAAATCTCGCGACCGGGTTTGAACGACGAGAGCACGATGAAGCCGATCGGAAACAGCGACCAGACGACGATCGTCACAACAGCGAGCGTCTTTCCGGCACCGATGGCGAGACGCTTAGAACGCATTGGCCACGGATTCCTTGCGCAGCCGCCATACATAGCCAGTCGCAAGCAGCAGCGAGATGACGACCATCATCCACGCCGTCGCGGCCGCCGTGCCGAACGAGTTGTAGCGGAAACCTTCCTGGTAGAGATAAACGGAAACGACCTCGGTCGTGCGCGCCGGGCCGCCCTGGGTCAGGAGCCAGACCTCGGAAAAGAGGCGGAAGGCGAAGATATAGCGGAAGAGCAGCGCAATCAGCATGGCTGGCGCCAGAAGCGGTAGCGTGATGTTGCGGAAGAGCTGGAACGCGTTGGCCCCGTCGGTGCGCCCAGCCTCATAGAGCTCCTTCGGAACCGCGAGCCGTGCCGCATAGAGGATGATGAATGTGAATGGCAGGTGCAGCCAGATTGTCAGCAGGCCGACGAGGATGAGGCCGTGGGAAGGGATGAACGTCCAGTCGAGCGTCGGCAGCCCGGTGTATCGCAGCATCAGCGTGATCGGCCCGACGTCTGGATCGAACAGAAAGCGCCACATTGCGACCGCCGTCACCTCGCTGATCGCGTAGGGAGCGAGCACCACGACGAGCATGACACGCTGGAAGGGAAGCCCGGAGGCGAAAAGCAGAGCCAGGCCGAGGCCGAGCAGCAGTTCGATATGAACCGCCACGGCGACGACGAGGACGGTGTTCCAGATCGAACCCCAAAAATAGGGATCGGTGAGGACGCGGATATAGTTGTCGAGCCCAACGAAGGTTGCCGATTGGCCGAATGAAGAGGCCTCGAAACTCAGCCACAGGACGAAGATGGAGGGCAGCACGATGACCCCCAGCACCAGGAGGTGCACGGGCGTCGCATAGAGATAGGCAGGCGAAAGCGCGAAGCGCCGCCTCTTGGTCTCGCCAGCCGCTTCCGCCGCCCCTTCCCCCCTGTGGCCGACGGACGCCTCGGAACCAAATGCCATTGCTCCTCCCTGAGCGGTTGCGCGTCAGCCGTCCCTGGCGGCAAGTGGAACGGTGCCCTCCACCGTCGTTCGGTACATCACCCGGCGATATCCGGGATAATCGTTGATGGCAGTGTGCAGGACGTGAGGATTGTTCCACATGCCGAGCGTCTTCGGTTCCCAACGCAGCCTGCAGTTGAACTCGGGCCGGACAGCCCGCGCCATCAGGAAGTCGATCATCGGCTTGCTTTCTTCCTCCGTCATTCCCTTAAAATTGGTCATCACGCTGCTGACGAAGACATAGCGCCGGCCAGTCTCGGGGTGCCGACAGATCACAGGGTGCTCGACGATAGCATTCTCGATCGCCTCGACATCGGCCTTGACGCCGAGCCGGCTATGGGCCGCGTTGATGGCGAAGACCCCGCGGCCGCTATGGACGCCCGTCAGCCCTTGCAGGATTTCGACCAGCCGCGGCGAAAGCGAGTCGTACGCCTTCTCTAGGCTGGAGAAGCAGGTGTCGCCGCCGACCGGCGGCACCTCTTCGCCATAGAGGATCGTAATGCCTGGCGGCTTTGGTAGCCAGGCGAGGTCCATGTGCCAGTCCTCGCCGATCACCTTGCCTGTGTCGTCCGGCTCGCGCACAAAGCGCACGATGTCGTCGAAGCCGTCGATCGGCGTGTGCACCGGATTGCCGCTAAATGGCCCGAACCGGCGCGCGACCTTGTGGACGCCAGCGGCGTCAAGCTCCTGATCGCGCACGGCGAGCGCATGGTACTTGTAGAGCGCGCGGCGAACGTCTTCGAAAGCATCCTCGCTCGCGCTCGCCAGATCGATCCCGCGGATTTCTGCACCGAGCGCTCCAGTGAAGGGGCTGACCTCGAAACGGGTGAATTCGTCATCGCGTAGCACGTGATCCTCCCTTGTACGCGCCTCGTCGCCGCCACGGGCTGACTTACCTGCAAGTAAGTAACCTGGAGACTAACATCTGTCAACTCGCCCCCGCTTTGATCCACTGGATGTCTAGCCTCGACGCGAGCCCTTCCCCGCATCCTGCCAAGCTGCGCGGATGATCGCCGCCAGTGCTGCGAAGGTCCTAGCGACCTCGTCGAAGCTTCCGGTGTCCTGCGTCATCGGTGGACAGGACAGAAGGGTAATGCGCAGCATGTGGACGAGTTCGTCCCTGAGCGTCTCGGGAGAAAGTTCTCCATCCTTCACAGCCTGGTCCACCGCATGGCGTAGGCTCTGTTCATAGACCCGGTTGACACGCTCCAGCGCATGTTCGGCTGGTTCGCCGAGAACCGGGAGGTCGTGGCGAAGGCGCGAAAGCGGGCTCCACATATTGCGGGCTCCCGTCTCAGCGTTGAAACGTTCATAGAAGCGGCGCAGGTCCTCGAGCTGCATATCGAGCCGGTCGAAGAACCGGGCGTCGGGCGTCGTCCAGAAGCGCTTGATCCGGGCCTCGGCGTTGGCGGCGAAGTCCGCGATCAATTCCTCCATCAATTGACGCTTGTTGCCGAAGTGATGGTGGATGTTAGCCCGCGTCGTGCCGATCGCGATCGCTATATCGCCGAAGCTGAAACCGTCGTGGCCGCGCAGGACATAGAACTCGGCAGCGACCTCTTTGATTCTGCTGCGGGTGGAGTACGCCTCGTCACCGGGAGGTCCTGAAGTGCTGGCTCTCATATCCCTTCCAAAATCCATGCGGCTCGCCATCGCGACAATCAAAAACATGCTGCAACCGCCCGCCGGTCGGCACAGACAGCGTTGCTACCATACAATGTCATGGGATGTACCCGTCGTACATGGATCTTCTTCTACGCTCAGGTGGGACTAATTTGCGCCAGGTGCAGACATTTCGCGACGCATCTCGGCAGCAGCCATTGGCTCGGTGGGGCGGGTAAGTAGATACAGGAACGGGCGTATCGAACTTCAAACCGGGTTCGCGCCCTTGACTGATATTCCGGGTCAAAGCAGGGCAAATCGGCTTGCCGGCGACACGCCGCAATCAGGCAGTGGATAGCGGCTGCGCATCCACTGCGCCGACCACCTCCCGCATTGTCACGATGGTGCGGAACGCCTTCACGTTCGAATCGGTGTGGAAGACTTCGCGCGCGAAGACTTCGTAAGCCTCCATCCCTGGCAGTTGCAGGAGGAGCACGAAATCGGTTTCACCGGTGACATACCAGGCCTGACGAACCTCCGAGCGCCCACGAAGCTTGCCGATGAAGGCGTCCAACTCGACAGCGCTCTCCCGTTCCAACGAAACGAGCACATGAACGGTTAGCGGCAGGCCCACGGCCGCCGGGCGAACGACGGCGATGTCTGCTGCGATCACGCCATCCTTCCGCAGCCGGCGCAGGCGGCGCAGAACCGCGCTCTGGGAAAGCCCGACCTGCTCGGCGAGACGCCTCGCCGGGGTCTGGTTATCGCGCTGAACCAGCGACAGCAGCACATGGTCGAAGCGATCGAGGGCGGCAGTTTTCGTCATGAGGACAGGCATCTATGACGAAATCAGGCAGGTGGGCAACGACAATAGGCGCCAACCGGCGTGGTTTCCGGGATAGAAATTCGCCTCATGACCACAGAAACACGGCCGGGCCTTGACCCAGATCACATTGCGGCGCTGTTACAGCGCCTGTCGCCATTTTATGCACCGACACCGCTGCTCGACCTACCGAACCTGGCTGCGAACCTGGATGTGACCCAGGTGCTTGCTAAGAACGAGGGCCACCGTGCCCTGGGCAGCTTCAAGTCCCTCGGCGGCACTTATGCCGGTCTGTGCGCTCTGGCCCGGGCTACCGGGATGGATATCGATGAATTGCTCGCTCCAGCGCGGGCCAGGACGTCCCTGCCGGCGTTAATCACGGCCAGCGCGGGCAATCACGGACTTGCCGTTGCGGCGGCGGCGAAGTTTGCCGGTGGGAGGGCAAGAATATACCTCTACACGGGCGTTCCTGCGACGCGGGTCCGGCGCATCGAGTCACAAGGGGCCGAAATCGTGTGGGTCGACGGCACCTACGACGATGCCGTGGACCGGGCCTCCGCAGCGGCCCGAGCCGGAGAAGGCATTCTGGTGGCCGACACCTCGACAGACCCGGACGATCTAGCTGTTGCAGATGTCGTGGCCGGCTATGGCGTGCTTGCTGCGGAAATCCGCCGCCAGGTCGACGAGGTCGGCCATCTGAGGCCAACCCACCTTTTCGTCCAGGCCGGTGTCGGTGGACTTGCCGCCGCCCTGACGGCAGGGCTGAAAGACTGGTTGATGCCTCCATCCATGATCGTCGTGGTCGAGCCGGAGGCCGCGGCCTGCGTCGCGGCCGCGCTGTCGCGAGGACGGTCCGTCCGGATATCCGGCGATCTCAAAACGTCGGCGGACATGCTCGCCTGTGGCGAAGCGGCCGCATCGGCGCTCGAGGTGCTCCGCCAAGGCGACGCTCGCGTCATAACCGTCTCCGAAGCAGCGCTTGCCGACGCGGTGAACCGGATTCGCGAGGCAAACGGTCCCGGCACAACCCCGTCGGGTGCCGCCGGCCTCGCCGGTCTTGCCACAGCCGTCGCAGCTTCCGGCCTGTCGCAGGAGCTTGCGCTCGATGGATCGAGCCGGGTGCTGATCATCGTGACCGAGACCGAACTGGAGAAGGACGCATGACGATGGCGCCGGACCGGGAACCATTTGAGAGAAAGTGCGGCTGGGCCGCGAACTGCCTGCCTGCCCGCGTTCCGGATTCGAGGGAGGACGCACCACCGCATCAGTCGCGGCGAAGTTGCGGAATTCGGATTCGATGAGATTGCGGAGGGGGTCGCCGCCATCGTGGGAACATCCCGTCGCGGCGCTGGAGCATGGCAAAAGCCCGTGGCCAATTCCGTCGCACCATTTCTGTTGCGAAAAACCTCACTCCGGAACGAACCGGCCAGTACTGACCTAGTGAAAGAACGAGAATGAGCGGTACCTCAACACAGAACGGGTCCATGAAACTCGTTTACCAGACCCACTCCCCTTACGCGCGCAAGGTTCTGGTCTTCGCCCACGAGGCCGGGCTTGCCGGACGTCTGCGCGTCATTCATCAGGAGACGAGCCCCATCAATCGCAACGATGATGTGTTTGCAATCCGCTTGGCAAGGTGCCCGCTCTCGTTCTCAACGACGGCTATACGATCTTCGATTCGAGCGTAATCTGCGGCTATCTCGACGATCTCGAAAGCAGTCGTCGGCTCATCCCCGAAAAAGGGCGAGCAAAATGGTCCGCCTTGCGTCTCCAGGCGCTCGCCGGCGGAATGTGCGACGCAGGCATTTCCATCCGCTGGGAAAACGAGCGTCGCCCTGAACATCTGCGTTATCCTGCCTTGGGCGCAGGCATGGCGATGAAGCTCATCGAATCCTATAACTTCGTGGAACGCGAGGTCGAATTCGACGCGCCGCTCCATGTCGGCCACATCGCGCTCGCCACTTGTCTAAGCTGGCTGGAATTCCGGGGATTGCCGGACTTCTTGCAGGGGAGGCCACGACTGACACAATGGTACAGATCCTTCGTGGAACGCCCTTCAATGCGTGCCACACCCTACGACGGTGACACGCGAGATTGATATCGATCTCTAGGCTTTCGAAATCCAGTATGCGTCCGTTACTAGCCAAGCGTTCTCAAGGCCATTTGCTGGTCGGCCCCGATGGTATTGCGCCAGACCAGTGACCTTGCCTCGCGCAGCTCTGAGGGCGGCCATCAACGCCTTTTCTTCGTCCCTGCGCCTAGCTCCGCTGCAGGGGTAAAACCCGCATGGCATAAGTGATCTTACAGGAAACGTACAGCCAGCTCTTTCCAGAAGCATCATGAAACCTCGTTGGTCTTCACCTGTGAACGGCAGCGCCATCCGACCGGTGTCGGACAAATTCGAAAGCCACCGTTCCGGCACGTGCGTCACTCCGGCAAAGGCCGCGACCACATCGAGGTCTGGCAGATCAACTGCCTGCGTTGCATCACCGGACATCACTTCGACATGGACGTAATGAGCAAGATTGCTTTGCGCGCGCCGGGCGAGTTCTTCATCGATCTCATAGGCGATCACGCGTCCTTCAGAACCCGTCAGTTCAGCGAGGATGGCGGTGAAATAGCCGACACCGGCGCCCACCTGAAGGACGGTCTGGCCGGGAGCGATGTTCAGATGGTCGAAAACCAATGCCCAAAGCGACGGCAGGCCGCTGTTTAGTCCGCGCTTTTCGTCAAGTGAGACCAGAACGTCGTGGTAAATCTCATGAAGTGCGGCTGAAGGGCTGGTATGGACCGCCCCGATCTGCAATCTCGAATGGATACGCCATGGCCCGTTGCCGACGTGGTGTTCGCGCGGAACCTTTGCGAAGGCTTCGACGACCGCAGGATTGTGCAAAACAGGTGATGAGACACGCAGGTCTTCGGCAAACCATCGGCGCGCTTCACTAGCATCGATTCTTGTCGGCATGGAATATCGGCTCCGGATCGCACGTACTCAATTATCGTTTCAGAAAACCGAACGGCGGCAAAGGGTCCCCTATCCCGCTTTCGTCATGGGCGTCGGACGGTGTGCAAGGTTCGACTGGGCAGAGCCCCGCCTCATATCAAGGCGCGGACACCGGCGGCAACCTCGGCCAAGTCGTCATTGAGCTGGTGATCGCGACCGTCGAGCCGATGTACGATCGCGCCGGGTATTGCTTTCTCATAAAGATCGATATGCGCAAACGGCGCAGTGTCGTCCTTGCTGCCGTGATAGAGGTAGATTGGCGTCGTTGTAGGCAGTCGCGCGCCGAGCTCGGTTGTTGGCCTGATGTCTTCACTCGGCCAACCGCCAGCGCCGGCAAAGGGCGCTGCGATGAGAAATAGGCCGGCAAGCTTCCGGCTCGGCGGTGCCTCTGCGAGGGCGTTGATCAGAAACATTCTGCGCGCTGCACCTATCTCAAACCGCGGCGGTTCGACGATGCAGAACAGACAGAAAGAGCCCGGCGGTCTACCCTGTGGGAATCAGGTGCAGTGCAGACTTCCCGCCCTTCACGGCCGCCGCCGACAGCTTGCGGTCAAAGCTTGCAAGCTGGCCGCCACGCGCCTTGGCGAGCGCGAGAAGATAGGTATCAGTGACCTGTGCCGATGTCAGGATTTTCGCTGCATCGATGTCGCCAGAGCCAACCAGGCTCACATCGTCGGGCCAGAAGCTGTGCCCGTGCAGAGTCCGCAACTTGGTAACGATTTGCGCAACGACGGCGGGCGAGCCGGGACAATTGGGATATCTTTGGTTGCCGACGATGCGCAGGACGCCGTTTTCAGTGATGGGACACGTAGCCCATGCGGCGTTACCGGTCACTTCGAACCAGCCATGCGCGTCGTCATGAGCGACGTGACCAGGATCGATCAGCGCGATCAGCACATTGACATCGAGCAGGAACGTCACGGCAGTTCGTCTCGCAAGGCGTTGACCGTCTCAAGCGTGACAGGAGGTGCATCCGGCCGAGGCGACAGAAGAGGAATCCCGTTGCGCTCGCCGCCGGCTTGAGGCCGGCGCAGCGAGCGCCGAGCGAGATCGGTGATGACCTCGCCGAGGCTGCGATCCTGCTGCCGGGCCATGGCCTTGGCCGCGACCAGGACATCGTCATCGATCGCCAGTGTGGTTCTCATATCGCCCTCCTTGGTGCGCATCAAACATCACGCATCATATAGAGCAGCAACGTCGGATGCTCAAGCGGTGCGAATACCCGGCGGACTTTGCGTGGAACACGTGCGGGGTCTGCTGGCTACAGCCCCGTGCATCTGTTCAGGTTGATGGTTCATCGGTGGGAAGGGACCGAGCCATACCACGGGCTGTCCTCAAAAGAGGACGACCAGGATCCTCTCGGTCTCCTTCCCACTTCAACCATAGCACCGGAACAACACACAGGATCCGGCGCTCAGTTACAGGTTCCCGCACCAGCTCTCAGGCGGGATTAGTTCCGGAACCTTATACCGCTACCGAAGGTTGATGTACTGAGCTGGGCCGGCGAATAAGCCAGAAGCCCCAGCCAGAGCGGCAGATAAAATGAATGAGCTCAATCAAGTACAGTCCGAAATCATCACCGCTGACCTACTGTTCGCGAGAGTCATGCACGACTATGACTACCAAGCTTCGAGGCGCAGTCAGCGCTCTCGCGAAAGGCCGTGGTGGGGTCCGCTGTCAGAGGCCATCCCGTCCGCCCTGCTGTCGAGGTGCTTCGGCGCGTTGGATCAGGCAAGCTCTGACTTGAGCACGATCATTGCAAGCTCGCGCCAAGCGCGACATTAGGCCAAGGCAGCGCCCGTGCGTCCACGTCGGTGATCAGCATATGGCCCGGCGACACTGTGATCGAGATCGCGAGTTCGGCACGAGCAAGAGCGTCTTGGGCGGTCAGGCTGCTGGCCCAGAATACAGGCACCTCCTCTTCCAAGACTTCGACAGCATCGCCCCAGTCGGGAGCCATCAAATTTCGGACCCCGATCATCGTAGGCTCTCCGACATGGATGGGAGACCCGTGCGCATGGGGAAAACGCGCGGTGAGCGCGCGAACCTTGTCGACGTCGCTATACCTTATCGGGCGCATTGAGACGACCATTTCACCACCGAACGGTCCGACTTGAGACGTCTCGATCTTGGTGCGGAATTTGGGGGCGGTTTTTCCACGGCCGATGCGCCGGAATTTCACGCCCTTTTCGATAAGTGCGGCCTCGACGGTGAGCGAACTGCCGAGCGCGAAAGCCGCAAAGTCATCTCGCCACAGGTCGATGATGTCTGTGGTCTGCCGGATCATCTCGCCGAAGTAATAGATGCTGTACTGTGGCGCATCGGTACGGATATCGATATCGCCCAGCGCTGGCAGCAATGGGCTGCCCGCACGGCTCACGCCCACCAAAGGGCAGGGTTTCGGATTGCGGACGCAAAACTGATGGAAATCGGCGGCAAAGCTGCGGGGCACAATCACGACGTTGGCCTGGAGCTTGCCGCGCGCAAGCCCTCCTGTACGGCCTTCATAGGCACCCATCCTGACGAGCCTGCGTAGCCTGTCCGCATCGACCATTCGCAAATCCTCGTAGATCAATGAAGTGATCGGGCGAGCCATGGCTTCCAGCGGATATGCACGTTTCAGAGACACGTCGAGAGCGCGTAAGATCATCGGCGGATTGGTCAGTTGTCAAATCATCAGAATCTTTCCTCATCGATAAATCGTATTTATTGGCCGGCGAAGGATGGCGCTTATTATTAGCTTTTGCTCATATTTGTTCTCATTGACAGCTGCGGCAGCCGATCGCTTCTATCTGTCGGCTCGCCTCGTGCAGGAAGCCAAGATCCCGGTTCATGTAAAAGAGCAGGAAAGCCGCATAGAGTACAAAGACAAGGCTGAAGACCAGCGTCTTGACGATCAGCGACAGTGCAAAAACATTCAGGTGCGGAGAGGCCCGCGCCAGGAAAGCCAGCACAATGTCGGACAGGAGCATGCTGATAATGAGCGGGAAGACGAGGTTCAGCGCCATCGCCAGGATGCGATTCAGCAGACCGAGAAATATGCCCGCAGCATCCTTGCTGAATACAGGCAGAAGCTGGTCGATCGGCCACAGGCCGTAGCTCTCGTAGAGACTGGTCAGGGAAAGCTGCAGACCTCCGGCGGCCAGGTAGACCGTGACCATGATGACAGCGAGTAAGGTGCCGGTGGCACTCGTCTCATGCGTCATCATCGGGTCAATCAGCGTCCCCATCGTGGAGCCGCGCTGCAGGTCCAGGACATCGCCAGCAGCCTCCGCTGCCCAGAACGGTATACCCATCGTGAGCCCGAGCGTCACGCCGACCACCACCTCCTTGAGGATGTACACCACGATCATCGTGGTCGTGATGTCGGTGTTGGTCAGCGTACTCACGATCATCGGAAAGACCGGAACCACCAGCGCCAGCGCCACGCCGTTGCGCAGAAGACCTGATAACGGCACACGCGAAAAAAGCGGCATCAGAAGCATGAAACCGGTCATGCGAGCGAGCGCGAATGCGCCTGCCAGAAGATAGACCTGAAGCTCTTTGACGGACGCGAAGAGTGGTTCGACCGGCATCCGCGTGCCTCAACGCGTGACGACGGGAAATTCGTCCAGCGCCGTCGAGGCCTGTTGCGCGATCTGTTGTCCAAGCAAAGGACCGAAGACGATGATGACCAGCAGGATCACGACCAGCTTGATCGTCTGCGGCAGCGACTGGTCCTGAATTTGCGTCAGCGCCTGGGCAAGGCCGACGAGGATGCCGACCGCCAGCGCCGCAATGATCGCCGGGCTGGATGCGAACAGCACCGTCAGAAGTGCACTTTGGACCTTTGCCAGGATGAAGTCATTGCTCATGCAACCCTCCCATCGGCGTCAGCCGTAACTCAGGATGAGGCCATGCATCAGCCGCGACCAGCCATCTATGGCAACGAAAAGGAACAGTTTCAGAGGAATTGATATGAGGACCGGCGAGACCATGATCATGCCGAGCGTCATCAGGATATTGGCAACAACGATATCGATGATGAGGAAAGGAAGATAAAGCAGGAAGCCGATCTCGAAGGCACGGGTTAGCTCGGACGCGACAAAGGCCGGAACAAGGATCGAGAGATCGTCGTCCTTCAGGTTTTGCCGCGCCTGTTCCGGCCACAGGCGGCTGGTTCCATCGAGAAAGAACTGCCGCTCTTGCGGCTGGGTGAACTTCATGAGGTGTCGCTGCAATGGTTCCCTGACCAGTTGCGCCGCTCTGGCGAGGTCGTCCGTGGTCTGGAACTGAATCTGCCCTTCCTGAAGTCGGCCCGACATTTCGCTCAGCAACGGGGTCGTGACATAGACCGTGAGCACAAGCGCTATGCCGTATAGCACCAGATTAGGTGGCATCTGCTGGACGCCGAGCGCGTTGCGGATGAGAAACAGCACGACCGAGATCTTCAAGAATCCCGTCATCGTGACGACCGCCAGAGGCAGCAACCCGACAAAGCCGACGGCGATCAGAATCCCAAGGAGATTGGGCGAATTCTCAAGCATTATCGAACATACGCACGATCCGCACGCCCAGGCTTTCCCCGATCCGCACGATCTCACCGCGGCCGACACGTTTGCCGTTGGCGATGATGTCGACAATCGCCTCCGTCACATTGGCGAGCGGAACAATAGTGCCGGGCGCAAGCTGCTTCACCTCCCCGAGAGGCATTGCCGTGCGGCCGATCTCGAAGGCAAGCGCGACCGGCAACTCGTCCAGGGTCGATTCTTCCAAAGTCTGGCCGGCTGGCGGCGGCGTGTTCTGGTTCATGGTCCACTCCCAATTCGATCCGGCGATAGCCCTCGGCGCGGCAAGCAATTGCGGCCCGGCGGCCGTTAGGGCGACCGGCGCATAAAGGCGCTCGGCAATGATGAGTGCCGCATTTCGTTCTTCCGCCTCGTTCCTGAAAAGCACCACGTCGTCAGCCTGGAGGCTTTTAAGCTCGCCAAGGGTTACTTTGAGTGTGCCACGCCGAAGGCAGATCAGCAGAGGAAATTCGGCCGGGATCGGCGGTCTGGCCTTAGCGATCTCGTCCAAAAGACGGCCGATCCGCACCGCCAGGCCGGCGTCATTCGTGTTCAAGACGCAGTCAATCGTTTCCTGACTGCCGGTCAGGACAAAAGCCAACGGGGTCTCGCCCGAAATGGAAACGGCATCTGCTTGTGTGACCGAGGTGAGCGTGATGCTCCCGCCCAGTTTGGCCTCGACCCGTTCGAGATCCTCTTCAAACGTGGATTCCAGCAGCAGTGCGGCGTGAGCTGGGGCCAGCCGCTTCATGTCGACCAGTTCGTCTGCCCTGGCGAAGCCCCGTTCGACCACAGAAAGCGGCAGGCGCAATTTGCTCATCATGTCTCCGACGGAGAACGCAATGGTGCACCACCGCTGGTCGGCAGGGCTCGGCGCCGGCCAGACGGCGGCAATCGCCACGGCCTGGCCCGCGATCGTGATTTCCGCGGGCGCGCGCCGGCGGTAGAAGGCGTTCAATGCGCCAACGTCGACAGACGCGACAGAGTCCAGCATCAGCCGCTCGCCAACGCTTGACCGTGAGGTCTTGCGTTTTGCCGGCTTTACCTGCGCTTTCGTTTTTCCCGACGCGAAGGATTGGGGCATCACATCCATATTCACGATCACAAACTGGGCTATCGTTCTGTGGGCAGGCGCGTTGGACCGCGCTCCTCTTCCTCGGAAAGCTCGGCAAGCGCCTGGCAACGCCGTGCGGTGCGTTTGGTCAGAAGCTCCAAAAACCTGTCCAGCTTCGTCACCGCCTTCATGGTTGCACGATGATCATTGCGGGCCTCCGACAGCTCCGCTTTCCGTTGCTGCTCGACAACGCCCGCCATCTTCTCGTTTTCCCGCAACTGCTCGGTTTTTCTGGCGGCGATTTCGAACCGTCCCTGTAGCCGGTGAAGGCTGGCAGCCTTTATCGGATGCCCAATAAGCGAGCCGAACGCTGCGTCTTCGGCATCGACCGTACGCTGGAGGTGCTCCGTGACCGCACTGGCCGCCTTCCGACCCTCCCTCGCGGCCCGGTCCACAGCGGCGTGCCTTCTGATCACCTCTTCCCTTGCGCGGTCTTCACGCCGGCGCCTGAGGTCGCGTAATCGAGCGATCATCTCACGATCTTTCACCGACGATCTCCCGCATGAGTTGGCGTGTCCTCTCGAAGCTCTCATGTGTGGCGGACGCCTGACGCAGGAAGGCGTTGATGGCATCGATCTTCGCCACCGACTCGTCCGCCACGGGATCGCTGCCTTTTTCGTATTCACCGACGCGCAGGAGAAGCTCGATGTCGGCGTAGCGGGCAAGCAGCTCGCGCAGGTGGCTGGCGTCGGACCGATGTGCCGGCTCCACAACCGCATCCATGAGGCGGCTTCGGCTGCGCAAGACATCAATGGCCGGGAAATGGTTGCGCTGCGCAAGCTCGTTCGACAAGAAGACGTGGCCATCAAGGAGCGCCTGAACTTCCTCGGCGACAGGATCCAGCGTACCGTCGCCTTCAAGAAGAACGCTGTAGAGGCTTGTGATGGATCCCACGCGACCGGGGCCTGACCGCTCGAGCAGACGGGGCAAGACCGCAAACAGCGAAGACGGAAAACCGCGACGCGTCGGTGGCTCGCCCGCGGCCAGGCCAATCTCGCGCTGCGCACGGGCAAACCGCGTTATGTTGTCCATTGCAAGCAACACATGCTTGCCTTGGTCGCGAAAATATTCGGCAATGCTGGTCGCCACATAGGCGGCCTTGACACGCTCGATGGCCGGACGGTCGGAGGTCGCAACGACGACAATGGCCCTCGCCCGCCCCTCCGGCCCGAGCTGTTGTTCGAGGAATTCGCGCACCTCACGTCCGCGCTCTCCAACAAGGGCGACCACGGCGACATCGGCATCGGTGCCGCTGACGATATCGGAAAACAGGATCGACTTTCCCACTCCTGGTTCGCCAAAGATGCCGACGCGCTGCCCGCGCGCACAAGTGAGCAGCCCATCGAGGGCGCGAATTCCCAGCTGGATCGGCTCGGAAATCAAGCTGCGCTCCAGCGGAGATGGCGGATAGGCATTGACCGGATAGCTGCCGGTGATGCCGTCCGGCGAAAGCGGCTTGCCGTCCAATGGCTCGCCAAGCGCGCTGATCACGCGACCAAGAAGGCTGGGGCCGACGGGCACCTGCTGGTCTTTTCCGGTCGCCACGACCTCAGTCAGGTTTGAAAGACCGGCCAAATCGCCCAGCGGAACAAGGATCGCCATTTCGTCCATGAGGCCGACGACTTCCGCCTTGGTCACCCTTCCGGTCCTAGGGTCGACGAGTTCGCATATCTCGCCGATCCGTGCCTCCTCCACAGTCGCATGAATGACCGTGCCGGCGACCCGCCGTACACGCCCCTTCCTGGGCCGGCCGGTATCGTCGCGCAGGCCCGAACGCAAATTCGGGATGATGGAGGCCAGACGGCTTTCGATATCAGCGGCGGGCGCGGTCATCGGACCTCCGTCTTCGACGCAATCGCGGCAGCTATGGCTTTGAGCTGCGCGTCGATGCTCGCGTCGACGACGGCAAAGTCGGTCGAAACGATGCAGGCGTCGGGAGCCAGCGCATCATCCGCGTCGATCTCAACCGTCATCCCCAGATCACTTTCGCGCAAGACTGCGTCCAGCTCATTACGAACCCTTTCGATGGACGCGGGATGAACTCGGACTTTCAGGTATCTGGCGCGGCGGATTTCAGTCACCGCCTGTCTTGCGGCTTTGGCGACAAGCGCGCCGACGTCGAATTCTCCCAGAATTCGCCTGACGATGTCGACGGCAAGGCCAACGACTTCGGATTCCAGCCCACTGAAATAGCGATCCACCTTGACCGCCGTCTCGCTGACTAGCCGTGTGGCCTCAGCATCGCCTTGCGCCTTGCCGTCGTCATAGCCCAGCGCGTATTCGGCCGCATAGGCTCGCCGAGCGGCGTCGCGCAACTGCTGCGCATCACGCCTTGCTTCATCGAGAAACGCATGCCCATCCTGCACAGCGCGCACCTCGGCGGCCCGCAGGATCCGAGCGTAGGGACGCCTCACCAGAGCTTCCGGCGCTTTGCCCGATTCGATCATCTCGTCTAGCTCATCGCTCGTCGAACAATCGCGGGGCCGGCCTCGGCAAATTGTTCGACTGACGGCTGGTGGATGAGCTGTTGCGGCATCAGCTTGAGACGCACACGCATGCTCGTATCGCTCGGCATGATCTGACACCAGGCGCCAAGGCAGCTCAGGCCGTCGGCGTAGACGCGACCGGAAATGTCTTCCAGCGGCCCCAATCGCTCAATCCGGCCGGCCAGATCGCGGTTGGCGACGGCGAAAGCGCACAGATCAGCCCCAAGCGCCGCCTGCAATGCGGCCGCTTCACGCCCAACAATGACTGCGGCCAGACTCCCAGCCCAGTAGATCGCGCCCGAGCGAAGCGCAAGTTCCTCCAACTCTTCGCCAGACGATAAGGCGATCGCTCGATCTACCTCATCGGCCGGCTCTTCGACCACTCGAGAGAGCCTATGCCGGTCGAGCAGAAGCTTCGACAGTCGCTCCTGCAAGCGTTGCGAGCCCAGCATGCGCTCGCAGGCAGCCTCGCCGATCGCGCCGTCAAAGCACTCCGCGAGCCAAGCCGCATCCACATAAGACGCGGGTTTGGAGATGAATGCCTGCCATTCCGGGCTGGCAGTTTGCTCCGAGCCGCGCTGGGTCATGTTTTCTTCACCGGCATTGCGGGAGCATCGAGCGCGTAGACGCCGGGCCGTCGATACCACTGCATGTAGGCCAACCGACCAGCCAGCGCGAATATGGCCGCCGCCATGCCATAAAACAGCGACATCGCGGCGGCGACGCTGTCTGGATGCAGCCACAGGCCGAGGAAGGTGATGAAACCAGCCTCGCCGGTTTCCTGGTTGGGGGCTGTCGCTGCAACCGGAATGAGGGTGACCGAAACATTGTCATAGGTCAGTCCGGCGATGCCCTTGGCCACCAGCATCTTGACCTGCGGGATGAGCTCGTTCATCGGAACGGATGCGCGATGCCGGATGAACACGGAGGCGGACGACGGTACCAGCTGCTGCCTCAGTGGATCGTTTTCGGGCAGGACGAGATGAACGCGAGCCGAAAGCACGCCGTCGATGTCCGAGATCGTCTGAGACAGCTCCTGGCTCAAGCCGTAGATCATCGTTGCCCGCTCTTCCACCGGCGAGGACACAAGCCCATCCCTCTTGAACACCTCACCGAGCGTCTGGAATTCCTGTTTGGGCAAGCCGCTCTCGTCGAGAATGGCCATAGCTTCGGCGAAGCGGCCCTTCTGTACGGAAACCGTCATCTTGCCGTCCTTGCCTGCCTCGCGTTGGGCTGGAATCCCGTGACGCATGAGCGTGGCCACGATCTCGTTGGCCTGCCGTTGGTTGAGGTTGGAATACAACTCCACCGAACACGCCTGGAGCACAAGCATACCCAAGACAACGAGCGCAACGCGACACCTAGCGCCGCATCGATTCAATCGCATTAAACGCCGCAGCGAGGTTGGCATGGGCGCGAACACTCCGCGGCGCTTACTGTTGCTTGATCAGCGTGCTGGTGGAGGACGTGACAGCCGTCACGCTGCTCGTAACCACCTCGAGATTGGCGGCCGCCCACATCACCGAAATCGATCGTTCCAGGAGTTGCTCTGCATTCTTGGCTGGGGAGTCTTCGCCTTCCTTGCCGGACGGGGTCGTCTTGTCGGCGCGATCCTGCCTGGCGGCCGTTTCAGCACTTGGGGGGGCATTAGCCTGGCCAAGAGCCTTCTGGACCTGCTGCATGGTTCCTTCCAGCGACTTGACGGCAGAACCGAACAGAGCCGATGGTTCCGTGAACACCTCACCTGCAGCCTTCTCCGTCTCGGCTATGTAGTCGAAGAGTTTGTGTTCGACGACCGGCTCGGTCTTCTCCGGTTTGGAAGTCTGTCCGCCTATTGCCGGATTGGTGCCGGGCGTCTGCGCCACCTGGTGACCTGCCCGCGTGGCGACATCACTGCGCTCAGGCGTGCTGACCTTCGCGGCATCGTGCTTTTCTTGTTTGGCGCCCACCATTCGGTTACCGGGCTGCGCTGCCGCGCCGACGGTGATTTGCTGTTGCGAACTTATGCTGGTGGTTAAGTTTGCAAGCGTAGCCTCTAGGGCTCCAATCGGTGCGATTTGCATGAATCTGCCCTCCTGTTCTAGTTCGGTTTGGCGGAGGGGACAATCTGCGCCTCCGCCTGCTTTCCGCGGAAAACGCGAACGGACACAGCTTTGCCAGTCTCCTGCTTGGTGCTCGGCGTGGCAGCAACCCCGAGCGTTTTCCTGACGAGTTCGATGTAGGATGGCGGCCCCGATACCGAGATGACATCGTCTTGCTTGGAAACCTTTATTGGAAACTTCGGATCACTGACGCCCAGCCGTGAAAGCCTGTCTTCGGCGCCAGCAGCCATGTTGGGATCAAGCGGGATCATTTCCGTCTGGACTTCCGCTTCGGTCGCGACGTTCATGACGATACCGTCGAAATGCCAGACCAGCCCGTATCGATTGCATATCTCGTCGAGGAACTCGCGGGCCGTTCCAACCGGCATGCCGGCGCTCAGGCGCCCCTTTACCAGCTTGCTGACACGCATGGGCACCCGCATGTTGCGGCCGAGCTCAACCAGCGCGTCTGTCACCGACTGATCGATCGTGATGTATTTGTAAGGGCCAGGGGGCCAGCGCGGTTCGGCAGCGGACGCACGCTGCGAGTCAAAGCCGAGCGCCAGAATAACGGCAAGGCCGCAGGCGACAAGGGTAGCCCTGCCTCCCGACACCCGATCCGCATGGTAGATACCGCGTCCCGTCACATTGGTCCTATCGCAAGCGACCCACGAGTGATGACCCCCGCCTCGCTTACTTCATAGCTTGTCCGCCGATGTCATTCTATCGCGCACACTCGAAAATGGGAAGTCCAATTGGATTACATATCAACGACCTGTGCCAAATGTTGCGAACGATCCGCAAGCCGATATGGTGCCGCGTTGGAATCGGTTACCACCTGGTTCGGGATCGTCGGTTCAATGTGGAAGGGAGTGGTCTCGGTGACGGCAAACAACAGCCTGCTCGCGAACTTGGACGTGCCCGCGGGCGTTCCTCGAGGCAAAAGGTTTGTGGCAACGCGTCTTTCTGAGGGATTGAGTGCATCGGTTCTGGTCGCCGTGGCGTCGATGGCCGCCATCGCGTCGGCGCAGGCCCAATCGAACAGCGGTTATGACCCTAGAAGCTGGACATACGATCGGGGAAGAAATGTGCTGGTCTCCCCTGGCGCTTCCGGCCTGCAGTCGGACGGAGAAATCGTGCCCGGGCGGTCAGTGATTCCCAGGCAGGTCGTGACATTCAGCGAGGCCCAGCCGAAGGGGTCGATCGTTATCAACACCACGGAGCGGCGCCTCTATTACATCCTGGGGGGCGGCAAAGCGCTGCGATACGCGGTGGGGGTTGGCAAGGAGGGGCTGGAGTGGTCCGGTCGCGACACGATTTCGAAAAAGAAGGACTGGCCAGATTGGCGGCCACCGGCCGAAATGCGATCCAGAGAAGCATCAAAAGGCAGGGTCCTGCCTGCGCACGTGGCCGGAGGCCCGAACAACCCATTGGGCGCACGGGCACTGTATATCGGAAGCACGCTTTATCGCGTCCACGGCACCAATCAGCCATGGACCGTCGGACAGGCCAACTCCTCTGGTTGCATTCGCATGACCAATGAAGACGTTATCGACCTGTATGAGCGCGTAAAGGTCGGCGCTCAGATTATTGTCCGGCATTGAATTGTGATCCCTTTCAACATCAAGCAGCTCGAAACCTTTCTCCTGGTGGCGACTTTCGGAAGCTTTCGGAAGGCGGCCGAACGCCTGAACACCACGCAGCCCGCAGTATCCAACCGAATTGCCGGACTGGAAGAAGCGCTGGGTGCCAAGCTGTTCGAGCGGCAGAGCGGCAATGTCCGGCTGACTGCTCAGGGACAACGGCTGCTGCCGCCTGCTCAACGGGTTCTGCGCGTAGCGGAACGGCTGCAGCTGACGGCCAGCTCTCTTTCAGAGACGGCAGGGGTGCTTAGGCTCGGGGTTGCCGAAACCATCGTGCACACCTGGCTACCGGATTTCCTCAGGGAACTGCAAGCAAACTATCCCCTTGTCGATACGGATATCGTGGTTGATGCGACAACGACCCTTCGCAACGAACTCATGTCCCACCGACTCGATCTTGCGGTGCTGATGGGCCCTATTCTTGAACACAGCATCGAGAATATCGAGATGCCGTCCTTTCCGCTCGTGTGGGTCTGCTCACCGCAACTGAAACTGCCCCACCGAGGCAAGCTGACGCTGACTGATCTGATGCAATTTCCAATCATCAGCTATGCGCGCACCACCAGACCCTACAGCGAACTTTACCGCAAGCTGACCGGCGAACTGGAAGAGACGCCGCGCATCTTTCCCGCCAATTCGCTGGCCGCTTCCATCAAAATGACACTCAACGGTATCGGCATAGCCTCTCTCCCGGAGGACGTCGTCCAGGATTATACCGCAAGCGGTAAACTGCGCATTGTCGACTGCGAATGGCATCCGTCCGATCTGCAGTTTACCGCCTCCTACTCCTCCGAACCATCCAATCCGGCAGCAGAGCGGGCGGCAAAGCTGGCCGCCTGTGTCGCAAACGCGTATGCCGCGAGAACCAGCAAGGCCCAGAAAGCTGATGCTCGCTAGGATTGGACTGGCTGGTCTCAGCTGACCGACGTGACAGGCAGATAGATGCGGTCGCCTGAGAAGATCAGGTCCGGGCTCAGGATATGATCCATGTTGAGCACAACCGTGTCAGCCACATCCGCAGAATGGGTCTTGGCGATCAGGCGAATGCTGTCGCCATCCTTGACCTCGACCCACTGATAGCCGTCTTTCTCCAGCGTTGGGTTCGTGCGGCCCTCAGCATTGCTGCTGCCCTCGGCATGAGCCTCGACATAGTCGCCGGAAACCCAGCCGCTATGCATTTCGCCATCCGGTCCGAAACCTTCGACAGGTATCCAGGTCTCCCCTGACGGATCGGTCGATGGCTTCGCGATCTGTTCGACGAATGTGCCGGGTTGCAGAACCGTTCCCACGGTCGAATCCCCGTCAGGCTCGGTTCGCAAATTCAGGCCGTCATCGGCAACCACGACAAGTTGCGGGAAATCCTCCCCCGGGATCTGCGGCCCACCTGGAACATCCGAAGGATCATCGGGTTGCTGGGACGAGGCATCGCCATCCGGTTTTTTCGGATCGGGTGGAGGGGTCGTCTTCGCGTCCTCCCAAGGTTCCGCGAGCAGGGAGTCCAGCGAGAAGAGAAGCATTCCAACGCCGAAGGTGATGCCCAGAGTCCACCGATCCCATGCAGTCCATTTTTTGTCGGACTTTTCCGCCGCCGCGATATCAGCGTCGGTTCGCGGCACCGAACGGCGATTCATCCGGTCCGTCCTTATGGCCGACGCCCAGAATTCGGCGCAGCCGAACGTGAACATGGTGCCGGCGACTGTGGCAATCGGCGCCGGCCAGGAGTGCACCGTATAGACGGCGCAGCCAAGCACATAGCCGGGTCCAGCCAGATATTCGGCCAGGTTCCGGATCACCGGTCTGCCGGTGAACGACTGCAGCATCGACTTCGTGCCATAGACGATATTGCCGAGCGTGAACGTGCTGTTGACGACAAGATCCTTACCCTGGATCATCCCGGTCGCGGCACCTGGCGCTGCGGCAATGAATGTGGCTCCGCCGAGCGCGTTGAGGAAACGCCCGAACGGCTTGTGACTTGCGGTTGCGTTGGGGAAGAGCGCCTGCGCGCCGAAAACGACGCCTCGCGCGCCAAATGCCACCGCTGCGGCGGTGGCGGTCCAGGTTGGCGGCAACGAACTCCACAACATGTAGGAGGTGGTCGACATGCCGCCAAAGGTGGCGAGTGCCTGAGCGTTTTCCCGCATCCTGGCATGGCTGAGGGCCAGATCGACGCTGGTGGCCTGATCCGGCGTCATCGCCTTTTTATGGGTCGCCCGATAGGTCGTCAGTTGCAGCACGGAGAGGGCGTTCGTCTGATCCCCGCTCATCCACTCGAACTGCTCAAGCGTGAACTTGCGGAACTGGCCGGGGCTCATTTCCTCGAACTGTTTTGGTGCCACCGCTTCGATCTGCGGCTGGGTCAGGGCTTCGGTGTGGTGGATCGTGAAGGCACCCCATTGATCGCGGGTCAGCACCGGGATCTGCTTCTCGGTCAGCCACGGCACCTGGTTGGGATCGAACTTCGCCACGTCCACCGAATCTATGATGGTTGCGGGGATCGCCTGAACCTGGCGCTCGGTGAGGTTCTTCAGCAATCCGGCCTCGCCCAGATCCTTGAATTGCTGTGAAGTGAACTTGGCGACCTGGCCGGGCTTGAACCACGGAATCTGGCGCGCTTCCAACTTCGACACGTCAACGAACTCGACCATGTCTCCTTTTATCGCCTGCAATTGTGGTTTCGTCAGGTGAGGCGTCAAACCGGCTTTGCCGAGATCGCGGAACTGCTGGTCGGTCACATTCCGGATGTGGCCCTCGCTCAGCCAAGGAATCTGTTTCCCGTCGAAGCCCGCGATGTTGACCTGGCCTATCTTTGCCTTCGGGATACCGCGCAGCTGGCTCTTGGTCAGATAGGACAGCAAGCCGGCCTGATCCATGTCGCGGAATTGCTGTTCCGTCAGCTCGGCCACCTGCTCGCGCTTAAGCCAAGGAATCTGGTTCGGCTGGAAATCGCCCATGACGAGATCCGGAACCTGGTCGAGCGGGATCGCTCTGACGCCGGTTCGGGTGAGCGGTCCATTGTTCGGAGCGGGTTGGCCGTGGGTTGCTGGTGCGGGACGGCCAGTTTCAGCCGGGGGGTGGGAACCAGTGGACGCGTAGTAGTCGTATAGCTCATCCGCGTACCGGCCATAAAACTCCCCATACGTTCCGTCAGCAGTGCTCGGCTCCTTCTCACTGAATAGCGTCGCCATTTCCTCAACGGCTTGCGATCGATCGATCTCGCCGGCCTTGTATCGGGCGAATATATCGGCCTGGGCCGAATTCCACTCGGCGCCGAGTATAGCAGCCGGCTTGCCGCTGTTGAACGCAAGCTCGTCGGCAGCAGCATATTGAGCAAATGTCGCTTCGCCCTCGACGTTCAAATAGGCAGAGACCACGGCATGCTTATACGCCTGCCGATCTGGAAAATTATTGGGATGAAGGTCGATCGGCGCGTCCCCAACGTGGGACAGCTCGTGGCCGAGCAGGTCGACGAATTCGGCAAGTACGGTGTCGCTGTCCGCATCGGCTGCACGGAATGTCTCGGCATCGACAAAGACTACTCCCAGGTCGCTGACGTATTGTGATCCAGTCGCCGTCAGATCGTCGCCGGAGCTGGCGTCGAAAATCCGGAGGTCGTGCCGCGCCGGGTTGACGATGCGTACGCCTTGCGCGTGAGCGCCGCGCAAGAGTTCCATCAGCGTCGGCGAGCGGCTGAGCTGATCTATAAGATTGGCCTTGGTGACTTCCGGCATGCCGAGGTTCTGATGCAGCATGTTGTCGAGCAGGCTTGCCGCCTCCTGGCGGTTGGCCGCGATTTCGGCCGGCGTCAGCGGCTTGGCGAATGACGGGCCCGATGACCCATCTGCTGCAAACCCCTGCCCTTTCGGCGCTGGCCTGGGCGCCGGACTGCGGGGAGCGATCGGGCCCTCGCCAGCTGGCGGCAAGCCGTTTGCCGCCGGCGAATTATGGCGGACCTCCCGCTCAAGCAACTGGTTGAGGTAATGGGCCTGCGTGGGCGTCAGTTCGCTGCGAGCCTGCTGATCCAGTTGTTGCCGCAACGCTTTCCACGCTGGCTTGCTCATCCCGTCTGGGCGTCCGTCGACGGTGGCGAGTTGGTCCGGATATGGCGCACCACCCAGTTCCGGGAACACATCGGACACGCGCTGGCCAGCGAATCTGAGCTGGGGATTGGGAGAAGCTGCGATCTCTCCAAGATAAGCAGCGAGATGTTGCAGGACGCCCGGCGTCAGTCGCCCATCCGACGTTTCCAGCGCGGAGAAAACCTTTTGCGCGCCTTCGGAGAATCCGGGGTGCGCGCGGGCGGTACGGGCATGCGGCACCAGAACCTTCCTCACCGAGCCGAGTTCTGCTGTCGTTACCGGCCATTGCCCAAGGTTTACCGCGAAACCGACGCCGTGGTCTTTGCGGTCCAGGCGGTTGAGTGGCCCGGCGCCCGCCTCGCGCGGAACGCCCTCGAAGGCAGGGCTAGCGCGCCAGGGTTCCTTGCCGCCTCCGAAGGGGGAAATGATATCGTAGTTCCGGTAGAGGACCCGATCCTCGAAACCGGGCACCTTGCCTTCGGCACTATAGTGGCTGGCACCACCTCTCGCAGCTTCTTCCCAGAAGGAGGCTGCCCTTTGGCTGAGCGGGCCAGGTTCCCTAAGCGTATACCCCGACCGGCCGCCTTCGCCACCGAGATAGAGCAGCGTGCGTTTGACGTAGGCCCCACTCACAGAGAAGCCAGCGATGGATATGGAAGCGCCAATGGCGTTTTCGCTCTGGAACGTGTTCTTCGACATCATCGGGGCGGATGCGACCCACTGGGCAGATGGAGCCGCAGCCTCGTCATAAGCGAAATTCGGCCGGTATCCATTGACGAAAAGTTTCTGGCCCTTCGCGTCGTCGGGATGGACCGGGAGCAGAAAGCCCGTGCCGTCCGGGCCGTTGTTCTTCAGACTGAGTTCCCCATAGACCTGCCGGCTGGGCAGCGGCACCTTAATGCCGAGCATCGATCCGCCGAGGCCGACCGTGCGGCCCGCAAGATCGTTCAGCATCGACCCACCCAAGACATTGGCTTCGTGTTCCTGCAGGAACCAGGAAACGGTCGCGCGGTCGGACCGCCAGACCCCTTGCGCATCCGTGAAGAATGTCGGGGCGCGCCACGAACTCGCCTTGTCGGCATCCAGCAACCGCGCCAGCAGGACAGGCACGTCGCTGTTGATTTCGCTCCCGGCCTTGGGCTTGCTTCCAGGCAGCGCGTTCTCCAAGGCGTGCGCGAGCGACCGGACCGCGGGGTCCGCGGATTTCTGCTGGTTGGCGGCGTAACCGCGCATCTCTTGCCAAAGATACGGTGTCCAGGTCTCGTGGCCGGACAGAACCTTCTCATTGTAGCGGCCTTCCGGCGAAAGCTTGCCGGCGGGGTTGAACGAAGACTCCGGCTGAAGCTTCGGACCGTAGACCCACGTGCTGCCACCGTCGGCCCTCAGGACTTGCATGAGCGCATCCTGCTGTGCGGCGGTCACGGCCTTGCCGGGCTTCGTGGCGCGCCCCTTGAAAAACGGCGAGGCGGCATTTGCCACGGCGGCAAGGTTCGGATCGGTGGAGCCTGACGCAGCCTTGAGGTAGTCGCCGACGATGCCACGGCCGGCATCGGTCCAGCCGGCTTCTCCTGGCAGCGCCCCGGCGGTAAGGAACTGCTCGCCGCGGGGCAGCCTGCCATCGGACGACAGGCCGAGTTGGTCGATCACTTCTCCCGGCGACAGATGCGGCAGCTTGCCCTGAGCGCTGAACACCTGGAGGGTCGTCAAGCCGTTCATCGAAAGCTGGCCGACCGGCTTGGAGCCGGTGAACGGGTTGTTCCGGTCGGCGTTAAGCATTTCGACAAGCGCATTATGCTGAGCCTGCGTCATTTCCGTGCCGGACTGAGGCAGGCCCCTGCCCCCGAGTTGCACTCTGGTCATGGTCACCGCATCGCGGACGACGGGATCGGTGGAACGTTCGAGGGAATGGAGGTAGTCGCCGACGAGCTCCACCTGCTCGGGCACCCACGTCGGCGCGGGCGTCGCCGCATCGTCGGGAAGCGCCGGCAAGGTCGCGGCCAGGGTTTCGCCGAGGGCCGAGCGATGGCTAACTTCCGGATTGTCGGCAGGATCGAACGTATGGACTTCCCGTGCCGGGGTGTTGACCCTGAGCTGGCCATTGGGCGTGGTTATCGATCCGCGCTTGGCGCGTTCGACCGTCGGGCCGGAACCCAGGTAGCCGGCCTCCGTGGCGTGCTCACTCGGCAGGACGATGTCGCGGATCATGCTCGCCTGCGGGCCGGCCTCGATGACCTTGGCCGGCAGGTATTCGCCGCCAGCCTCGACGTAGATGTCTTGTCCGGCGGTGACGCCGCCCTGCGGAACCGGTCTGTGATAGATGCTGTCGACGAGTTCGCCAAGCTTCGGATAGTCATAGCGGGGTTCGGTGTTCAGGTAACGCGTGCCGATGCGCCTGAGGCCGGCTCTGACGGCGTTGAACGTCTGGCCGAAGCTGTACGGGTTTGACGAGAAATGATTGATGATCGGCGTGCCGTCGGGCCGAGCCGGGCTGGGCTGCCCGGTGTCCGTTACGGCCGGTGGCTCCGTGCGGGCGTTCGGATCGGCTGTCCAGCGGCCGTCGGCGCCAAGATAAAGCACCGGCAAGGAAGGATCGAGCTCGACAGGAGCCGGCACCGGTTCCGGCGCGGCCGTGATCGCCTTGGGTTCGGGTATCGCGACAACCCTCTGCCCTTCTCGCAGGTTGAAATTAACGAGCATCTCGCCGGTGTGGCGGTTGCCAAGAGTGTAGCGCATCAACGGGGGGGTGCCTGCCGCCCCACCTTCCGGCAGCTTCGCTCCGGAAGGCCCCTGCCGCTCGCTGGTTTCGCGGCTCGAACCGTCGCGTGTTTCCGTTTCGGACTGGAGCAGGAGCTCGTCCGGGGTGGCCAGCACAGCCGGGTCGGAAGGGCGTGTGCCGTCGAGATAACCCGTCTGCCGCGGATCCTTGCCGCTAGTGTAGGTGTATTCCGCGGGATTAGGCCTCGGCATGCCGGTGAACGTCTTGGTCACCGGGTCCCAGACGAGCCGTAAGCCGCTCTCGGCCGGGCGCGTCGTTCCGTCGCCGCGGACCGGCGGCACCACGATCGGATCGCCGTCGGCGGGGAGGCGCACATTCTGCTCACGCACTTCCTGGGCGCCTCGGTCGCTGGCATTTTCGGGATCGCCGCGCTCGCCCGGGGCGCTCGGCCCTTCATCGTGGACGTTGACGACCGTCCCCTCGACGACCGGGTGGCTGGGATCGTGGAAGACCAGCTTGTCGGTCGGGCGATAGACGCCGTCGGGGCCTTGCTCATGCACGACCATCGGCCGCGACGGCTGGCCGTCGCCTGATGGATCACCCCTGCCGCCCGTGGGTGGCGGCGGGTTCGGACCCTCGGACTCGCCGGCCGGCAGCGCGCGCTGACCGGTTGGACGGTTAGCTCCTCCCGTGTTGTCAAAACCGTTCCGGGCGCCGAAACCAGGCCCCTGCTGGCCGGACGTTTCGCCGATCACATCGCCATCGATGATGATCTCATCCGGGTCCGGCATGACCTGTTCGCCGGTGGGCCTGTAGACACCGTCGGGACCGACTTCGTAGACGGCCCGTGGTTGTGGCCCCGAATCCGGTCCGCCAGGAAAACTGGCCGACGTATGAGTTCCGCTCCGAGTACCGCCCGCTCCAGGCATGTTGTACAACAGCGAGCGGCCGCCCAAGCCTGTGCCGACAGTGCCGACGCCTATCCCCATGACTGCGTTCGCGAGCTCGAGCAGGGACATCTCGCCGCCATGCGCCGCCAGATCTTCCACCGATTTGCCGAGCACCGGAACACCGGTAACCACGGCGGCGGCATCGAGCCCCCATGCAGCGGTGGTCAGCTTGTTGCCGCTTTGCATAAACGCCGAGACGTCATCAGCATAAGAGGCCTGCTTTACGTTCACCTGGAATCTGCCGATGCCCCAGCTGGCATCCTTCATGCGGGTCATCCCGAACCCACCCGCGAAAGCCTCGGACCCGGACAAGCCTGACCTGGCCAAGCCGAACGTGCGCAGGGCGCCGGCGCCTACGGGCAGGAATGCGGTTACGCCGGTCGCGATATTCCAAGCCGACTGACTGTCGAAGTCGCCGCCCTGAAGGAGGTGCTCACCTTCCCTGTACAAGGCCTTACCGCCCAGAGCCGCACCGGAGGTGATCGCGATTGGAATGGCCCATTGACCGCCTGGAACAAACGAGACAATGGTGGCGGCGCCCGCCACGATGCCCAGGCCTATGTCGGTGGCCTTGTCCCAGAAATCCACTTTGCGTGCGTCGGCCACTTCCAGTTCGTCGAGCGAAAAACCATCCTCGCCGAGCGACATGTCGCCGCCCTTGGCCATGACCAGATTGCCCTTCTCGCCGAAGATGCGATTCTCGTGCTGGAATTCATCGAAGGTGCTGTAATATTTACCAGAACTGTCGACATAGCCGGCTTCGTTTCCATCGCCCTTGATCGCGAACAAGGCCGTCGATGATTCCATCCCGCCATCGAGGGAGAAGATCGGCACGATCTTGACTTCGGCGTTGTCGCCGGCGCGGTCGGTGATTTCGTCGACGACCTTTTCGACTCCCTCGCTCGATGGATCGAGGCCGAGGGTCTGAGCAACGGTACCGCTGAGTTCGCCGGACGTATATGTCTTGTATTCGCCGGTGAAACCGGCTTTGTAGAGGTTCTCGAACTGCACCTGATATCCAGCGAGCGCCTGGTCCCGGTGTTCTTCAAAATACTCGTTTTTGAGTCTCGCCTCGTGCTCCTCCAAACCATATTCGAGCAGCTTGGGGTGGCTCGCGGAAAAAGCGTACCAGTCGCGCCCTGCCACCATCGCCGGCCGCACGTTTTCTTCCCAGTCCTCCAATTGGTTCTTTTCGGTCTCCGCCTGGCCTCGATCGATTTCCGCGGCCGCGACTTCGGGGTGCACCCATAGCATCTGGCCGTCCATCTCGATCTGGACCCACTTGCCGCTGTCGCCGATCGCGCCTGGCCCCTGCTCTTCGTAGGCCGCGGCAACCTCCGGCGCGACCCACAGGTCGCGGCCGTTCACCGTGATCTTCACCGCCGTCTCGCCCGGCTTGAGCGTGCCGGCGGGCGCCTCTACGGTTCCCGGCCCGTAGTCGGTGATCGCCTGGTCGCGTGCCGTCGTCGCGTTGACAAGTTTCGTCTTCGCGTCCCTCAGCCCGGCATCCAGCTGATCGACCTGCACGCCTATAATATTCGACTTGGCCACCTCCAGCGCCGAGTGCGATCCGTTCCCATATGGCGTGCAGACCCGCGCTGATACATCCTGCGTCGACGCCAGCATCTCCTGCCACTGCTTGTTGAGTGGATCGTTGCGGAAGTCTTCCCTGATATTCTCGTCGTCGAGAGCGTATGTCAGGGCAGATTTATGCACATTGGTGTCATCACCGTTCTCGTCGGTGAAAGTGTCGTTCTCATAGACGGTAACGACATAGAGCTGACCGTTCTCCTCGACTATGTCCTGCGATAATATCTTGCCGGTAAACTCACCGCGTCCATTGGTATACCCTTCCCAATCGAAATGGTGTGGGTTTCTTTCCCGCGCCTGCGCAAGCAGTTGCTGCTTGAGAGGCTCCATGGTTACGGCAAGATCCGCCGCCTCTTTCTGCGCAACCCCATACTCCTGATAGGCTTCGGCCAGCGTTACCTGGTTGGTCGCCGCCTTCTGCAACTCTTTCAGGCTGTCGCGTCGCCCTTCGATCTCCGTATATTCAGGACTCCCGGGTTTGGCATCGGTAAGCTTCAGCTCCAACTCGGTCGAGCTGAGCATTTGGTCGATCGTGGCCTTGTTGCCATTGGCGGTGTGGAGCGACACGTTCGTAAAGAGCTCGGCGACCTCCGCGTGCGCGGCCTTTCCTTGTTGGTTGGTTTCCTCGGCGCTGGGACCATCCGTGCTGCGGACAGCTGTCTGGTTGGGATCGCTGAGCGTCGGCAGGTCTATCTGTTTGTCGATCGCGTCGAGAAGTGACTTCTGGCCCTGCTCGTATTCGGCCCGGGCAGTGCTGGCGCTTTCAAGCGCGTTGTTGGCGAGGGTCAACCGATTTTGCGCATCTGCCAGCGTACCCTTCGGCTCGGGGGCCTTCCACTCCAGCCCATAAGGCGCCAAGACCTCGTCGAGCGTCGACTCGGCACCCTCCATGGCGTTCTTGTATTCAGGGTCCAGCGCATAGACGTCGAGTTGTGCCGCGCTCTGCTCGAGCTTTGCCTGTGCCTCGCCGAGGTTCGCAATCGCAACGTTCTCGGCTGCGATCGCCTTGGCTACCTCCGGGTCGAACCATTGCCAGCTCCCATCGACCAGCAGTGGCACCCACTTCCCGCCTGAAGGAGCCGTCGGTGATGGTGGGTTCCCGTACGGACCGACCGACGTGGCGCTGCCGTCGAGACTTTGCGTCGCGGGAGTACCTCCGCCGTAGTTCTCGATCGCATCCTTTACTGCTTGCTGCTTGTCTATGACTTCTTGAGCAAGCTCGGGACTTGCTCCGCCGAATATGCCGTCCAGCGTCGTCTTGACTATCGTGTCTTCCTTGGCCTGTTCCGGGTCATTGCTGTTCGGGTTGATGTCCAGCAACAGCTTGGCCAACGCTTCCTGCGCGGTGCCGGCCGCGATGTCCGTGACGGCGCCAGTCGTATCGTTGGTCAGCGTGATCTTGCCGTCTGACGACGTAGTCAGCGTATAGCCGTTGAAGGTGACTTCCACGGTCGTGCGGGTACCGTTTTCGATAGTAACCTTTTCCCCCGGATGGATGATGTCTGGGTCACGAGGCGAATTGAACAGCTCCGGGTTCGTTCTCCTCAGATCGTCCAGCGACACGCCATATTGCTGCGCAATCAGGGTCAGGTTGTCGCCAGGCTTGACCTCGTACTCGACGGGCTCGCCGCCATTGATCTTCTCGGTGGTCGTTGTCGTTACCCGACCGTCCTTGTCGGTGACGATCTTGATTTCAGTTCCGGCCTTCGGATCGACGATTGTAGTTGTGGTCTCGCCTGTCTCGAGATTGCGGACGCTGTTGCGCGTCCCGCCGTTCCCGTCCTCCGACACCGTCGTTTCCTTGCCGTCGGACGTCGTCACGACGGTTCGCTCGTCATGCTGGTAGTCGTGATAGTAGACGGTCTTGTCGCCGGTGTTCGGATCGACGACTTCAACCGACTGCACGTCACCATTGTCGCTCGTCGGTTCGCGCGCCGTGACCTGATAGCCGGCGGCCTGCAATTCGGCAATCACCTGCTCGTTGGTCAGACCCCTTTCACGCGCGATTTGCTCGATGCTCTTGCCGTCGGCGAGATCATCCTTGATGCCCTGGGTGGTTGCCCCGCCCGGATCCTGCGATGCAGCGAGGACGGTCTTGTGACCATCTGGCCCGTTGACGGTGGTGACCGGCAAGGCCGGCCCGTACCCAGGTGTAACGGTTTCCACTGAAGCGCCGTTCGGCAAGGTGGTCCGCTCGGAGACGGTTCCGGTGCCCAGATCGTCTTCATAGCGCGTCGTGATCGCACCGGTATCGGGATTATAGCTGCTGGTTTCCTTGCGCCCGAGCCCATCCCGGATCGGCGTGGTGGTTGCCGTGCCGTTGGGTTGTTCCACGCTCGTGTAGTAGCTGTCGTGCTGGTAGTCGTAATATTGGCTGACGGTGCGGCCGCTGGCATCCGTGATCGTCGTCGTCTGCACGTCGCCATTGTTGCTTGTCGGGTCGGTGGTCGACACGCTCATCCCGCCGGACCTGAGCGCGGCGATAACCTGTTCGCGCGTCATGCCCCGGGCAGATGCAATCTGGTCGATGCTTTTGCCGCCAGTGACGTCGCTGACGATGTTGCGCGCAGTCGTCGCTTCCGCGGCGTTGTCTCCGGGCGTGCTGCTGTCCAGTTTCACCGGTGTCGCGGCCAGTGCCGCGAGATCGGTCTGCGTGTAAAGAGCCGGCGTCACCGTCCTGCCATTGCCGGATGTGCCGTTGCTGGCGTTGACGACGTTGACACTCGGCGCCGCCGAAGCCGCAACCGGCGGCGGCTGAAGCGAATCCAGTTGCGTGTTAACACGGGCCAGTTCCTGGCGGGCCTGAGCTGCCCAATCACGCTCGCCCATCCTGTTGGCAAGCCTGATCTGCTCCCGTAATTTGGCAGCCTGCGCCTCCAGCCGCGCTGTCTGCGCGGCATTTGCCTTGGCATTGACCTTTTGCGGCTGGACCGGCGGCTTGGTGGGCGTTATCGGGCGAACCATCAGGACGACCTCCGGAAATCAACGTTGCCGGCAGCCTGGCTGCCGTCACGCCCGCCGGATCGCAGCCTTTCGGATGTTATCGAGGGGGCTTCCAATAAATGCCGAAAGCAGCGAGCTGCTCTTCCGACTGTTTTACCCGTTCTGCTGCGTTCGTTTCAGACTGCGCTGCCGCCAGTGCTGCCAGAATCTCGACGGCGGCGAACGCCGGCGCCATGCTTCGGAAGAAGGACTGCGAATTTGACGTAACGATAATCGTTTCCCGCGCGATCTGTGTCAGCGGCGACACGCTGCTGTCAGTGATCGCCACCACGCTGATGCCCTGCCGAGCCGACTGTCGCGCAATGTCGATCGTTGTGCGCCCGTAGGGCGACATGCCCACCGCAAGAAGTACCGCGCCGCGTCCCGCGTGCTGGAGGCCATCCAGGCCCGGTCCGGCCATCTCGCCGACAAGCGTCACCTTGCAATCGGTGCCAGCCAGTAGCGACATGACTTGAACGAAGTGGCTTGCGACCGGATAGGCGCCGCGCGAGCCGACCGCGAACACATCGCGCGACCGGGCGAGCAGACCGGCTGCCGCGATGAGCTGCATGGCGCTGCCGTACTCGCCAAGACTTGAGATCTGGGCGGCGAGCGTGTCGGCAACGACGCCGGCAGTCGAATATCCCGGATCGCCATGCTGTCCGATATTCTGTCGCGCCGGCTCGCGCGCGATGGTCTCGCGCAGCGCGCGCGCGTAAAGGCTGCGCATGTCTTCGTAGCCTTCAAGGCCAATCCATCGCGCCAGCCGCATCATCGTGCTGTGCGAAACGCCGGCTTGGTGCGCCTGCTCGCGCATCGACATCAGTGCGACATCTTTGGGATGATCCAGCACGAAACGTGCGGCGACCCGCAACTGCGGCGGCATAGTCTCGAACCGTTCGACCAAAAGCTCGGCCAAAGGACCTTTTTCCATTCTGAAATACCCCATTCACCCACCCGCCAAGGTACTCCTTGAACGCGGAAGACGCAACAGTTGGAACCGAAGTGTCTCAAATATTCCAACTGGACTTTCATTTTCAGCCATGCTGCCTTAAGCTGCCTTCGCAACCCTCCGGACAGCAGCGATGTGAGTCCGGAGTTTGCAAATTGGATAGTCCCTCAAGGAGACAATGATGGCTGCTACCCCTCCCATTACCTCCGGCTCTGCAGGGTCGCCGGAACAGAACCTGGACAAGATGATCAAGCACCAGGAGCGCATGTTTGGCCTGGAGATCACGAAAGAGATCGCGAAATCCCAGCATGACATGCTGATGAGCACCGCCAGGACACTCGGCCAGTCGGCTGAAAAGGCCTAAGGCGGCGGATTCTCGAATCATGCGCCGCCGCAAGCACCCGGCGGCGTACTTGCACGGCGCAATTTTTTCAGCGCCGTCATCAGGCTGCGTTGGAAATGGTCATTCGGCGGGAGATGAAGTGGCATGACCGCTCGTCCTATCAGCAAACGTCTGGAAGCAGCAGTGCCGGCGCGCCGACTCCGATCGATCATCGCCCCCTCCCCGGGTACCGGACATTCCATAGCGCTGAGCGTAACCCATGGATTTCACGCCGGTGCCGAAGTCAGCCTGGTCGAGCCAGAATATAAGATCGGCTCCAGCACCGAGTCGGACATTGTCCTGCGGGATGCCGGTATTGCACCGATTCATGCAAGGCTGCGTCGCAAGGGCAGCCAAGTTGAAATCGAAGCCGTCGGCGGCGATGTCATATTGGCCACGAGCGAGACCATCCGTGAGGGACATGGCAGCCGCTGCAGGCTGCCGCTCACCATAAGCCTAGGCGAAGCGCGCATCCGGCTGGCCAGCCTGGAACGCGCACCCAATCGATGGTCTTTTGGGTATTTTGCCAATCGTCCGCTGCTGATCGCCAGCAGCGTTCTCTGTGCGGTTCTGGCAGTTTCCGTCGCCGCGAACGGGCTCTCGTTCGCCAAGCAAGAGATTGGCACAAAGGCGTCCTCCCAAGACGGGCAAACGGTCAAGGTGGCTTTCGCCGGCAAGACAGGCGAAAAAGTCCTGGACGCTTCATCGCCAGCGCAAATCCAGACGGCCGCCGAAGCGGTAAGTCAGCTCAAATTGCGCCTCGAGCAATCCGGCATAATCACATTAACGGTTCTGCAATCAGACGGACGCCTCGTGGTCTCGGGCATGATCCCGAACGACAAGAGTGATGTCTGGGCAGAGACGCAATCCTGGTTCGATCAGTCGTTCGGCGCTCACCTTCCCCTCATCTCCAACGTCATGGTTGGCAATGCGCAGCAGGCGCCGCGCCTGAGGCTGCAGGCGATCTGGTATGGCGAGCGGCCCTACGTCATCGCAGCCGATGGCGCGCGATATCACGAAGGTGCATTCACCAACGACGGTTGGGCCGTCAAACACATCGGCGAAAGCGAACTTCTCCTGACTAAGGGCGGCGCCTCGGTCGCGCTGAAATATCCGTGAACCGCCGGCTTGAAGCGGCACGATTCGACACGGCACGGATTGACACGGCGGGCCGCGACGGGCGGCAGGCGGAAAATGTGCGTGGCCAGGCCATCAGCCGGCGACGGACAAATGGGGTCGGCAAAGCAGCCAACGGTGCTCAGGGGGCGAGATCAGCCGCTGGTGCAGAAGGGCCGGAAACGGCGGAATTCCAGGCTTCTCAAGGTGCGGCCGGCGAGTCGCTCGACGAGATCCTCGCCAATTTCGTCATGCCCAATATTCCCGAACCAGCTATCCTGCGGCGCTCCGTGCCTATTCTCCAGCACCTCGTAACGCACCTGGTCCCAACCCTTGAGGGCGGGGAGCAACTCAAGACGCTCGCCAGAACGCTGATGGAGGATGAAATCGAGCGTCATCGCGATCTGCTTGGTCGCATGCAGGAAGGATCAAACTCTGACCGATCCGCGTGACACCGTGCATCTTTTGCATGTCCTGGGCTATCTCTACGGGTGCCACGGGCACGCAAAGCGGGGCGCGGCCTACCTGCTCATTGCTGCACAGCTCTCGCCGGGAAATGCCGGCGTCCTCAGAACGTTGGCCCACCTTCTCATACTCGATGGCGAGGCGGAAAAGGCGCTTGCCACGATTGCCAGGCTGGAGACCTTGGAAGGAATGGATCATCCGGTGCTTACATTACTGAAGAGCCGCGCCTTGCTCGTGGCCGGGCGAAAGACGGAGGCGCGCAGTACCTTGCTTAGCTTCCTGTCGCAACGAGGCGTCCGATGACCGTCTCGGAACGCCTGATGCAATTCCTTGCCAGGCTGTCACGCCGCAGTGATCTGGTCATCGCCATTCTGATGCTCGTCGCCGTGGTAATGATGCTCATTCCATTGCCGACGTTTCTTGTCGACGGTCTCATCACCGCAAACATCGCCATCAGCGTGCTTATTCTGCTGGCCTCATTCTACGTTTCTCATCCGCTCCAGTTTTCGTCACTGCCGTCGGTCATCCTAATCGCGACTTTGTTCCGGCTGGCGATCACGATCACGACCACGCGACTCATCCTACTCCAGGCCGACGCAGGCGAGATCATTACCGCCTTCGGCACCTTCGTCGTTGGCGGCAGCATTGCCGTAGGCCTCGTCATCTTCCTGATCATCACGGTTGCACAGTTCATCGTTGTTGCGCGGGGCGCCGAACGCGTCGCCGAGGTGGCCGCGCGCTTCACGCTCGATGCGCTGCCGGGCAAGCAGATGAGCATCGATGCCGAGCTGCGCAACGGCGACATCGACCAGGCGGAGGCACGCCACCTGCGCCAGCAACTGGAGCGCGAGAGCCAGCTGTTTGGCGCAATGGACGGCGCCATGAAATTCGTCAAGGGAGACGTGATTGCAGGCATTGTGATCATTTTGGTCAACTTGATCGGTGGTTTCGCAGTCGGCACGCTGCAGCATGACATGTCGCTTGGCGACGCGGCTGCGACCTACACGTTGCTCACCGTGGGCGATGGCCTGGTGGCGCAGATACCGGCACTGCTCGTTGCTGTGGCCGCCGGTACAATGGTGACGCGCGTCGGCAGCGCGGATGGAACGGGCGATCTTGGCCAGCAAATAACCAGCCAACTGCTGCGCGACTCCCGCGCGCTCGCACTCGCAGCCGTGATCATGGTCGGCCTTGCCATGGTGCCAGGCTTCCCCTCCATCATGTTCCTGGTCCTTGGTGCCTGCTGCGGCACCGGCGCCTATGCAATCAATCGCCGCACCGCCCAGGAGTCCGGGCCTCAAGACATCGGCCTTACCGCCTCGCCTGCACAGCGAGGGGATTCCGCGTCGCTTTCGGCAATCTCCACCGCAACACTGTCTCCATCCTACCGCGTCGTGGTGCGCTTCGGAACCGAGCTCGCTCGCTTGGTCCCGGAGGCCGAATTTGCCGCGCTCGCCGACGGCGTGCGCCGTGAGCTCTTCGGTGATCTCGGTGTCGACGTTCCGGCCATCGGCATGCAGGTCGACGAGATGCTTTCGCAACGAAGCGTCCGCGTCGATCTGGAAGGTGCGCCCATCCTGGGTGCTGAAATTCCTGCCAACCGTGTTCTTGTCGAAGCGGACACCACGCATCTCGATCTGCTCGAAATACCTTACGAAAAAGGTTCTCCGATTGCCGGTCTGCGCAAATTCGTATGGGCCGATGACGGCTACCTGTCAGCACTGAACGAGGCCGGCTTTGTCTTCTCAACGCCGGTGCAAATAGCGGCCAAATGGACCGGCCATGCACTTCGCCTTTATGCCGGCCATTTCGTCGGGATTCAGGAGACACGCAGACTGCTCTCGGAGATGGAACCGGATTATGCGGATCTGGTCAGGCAGGCGCAGGAGACCGTGCCGCTCCAGAAGATCGCCGAAGTGCTTCGCCGGCTCGTCGCCGAAAACGTCCCGATCCGCAATCTGCGCCTTATCCTCGAGGCACTCATCGAATGGGGCCAACGCGAACAGGACGTCCCCTTGCTGACGGAATATGTCCGTACATCCTTGAAGCGCCAGATCAGCTTCCGCTTCGCCGGCCGCAACAACATCATCGCGGCCTATGTGCTGCAGCGTTCGGCCGAAGATATCCTGCGAAACGCGGTGCAAAGCACATCGACCGGCACCTTCCTGAACCTGTCGAACGATGATGCGCAGGCTTTGGTCACCGAAATCGAGCGAGCCCGGTCGCAGAACGCCACCGATGTTTCGCCGGTCGTCCTCGCCGCGATGGATGTGCGCCGTCACATGCGCAGCCTGCTCGCACATAATGCCATCGAGCTTCCTGTCCTGTCCTTCCAGGAACTCGCACACGAATTCAATGTCCAGCCGCTGGCCACGATCGCTGGCCGCCCCGGCAAAGCCGGCGCGCGCGTCGTCTCCCATTCGCTCCCGTCGGCTCAGGCGAACGCCGCGCAGGAGGCGCCCTCCTGACGCCAGCCGGACGGACGGACATTGGGGATTCAGGAGAGAAATGGCAATGACCACCCACAACACCGCGGCAGACGTAGGATCAGCCGCTTTCGCCCGGCGGGCAGATTTAGGCCGGTTGGCTATCGCGACTATTGGCGTCCTGCTGGCGTTGCTGCTCACACTAGCCGATGCGACGGCACAGAACATATCACCGTTGCCGAGCAAACCAACGGTCGGCTTGCCGGTCGGACAAGGACGCTTGTTGCGGTTCAATGAACCGGTCGAATCCGTGCTGATTGCCGACACCACGATCGCGGACCTTCAGGTCGTGTCGCCGAGCATGGTCTACGTGTTCGGGCTCAAACCCGGCCTGACCAACCTAATTGCGATCACGGCCGATGAACGGATTGAGGCAACAGCCCAGTTCCGCGTCACCCCCGATGTCACGCCTGCTACCGAGGCCAAGCAAGCAATGCAGCCGAGCTCGGCGACAAATCTCCACATTTTCGGAACCCGTATCGTTGCAACAGGCGAGGCGCGAGGCGTCGATGAGGCAACGGATCTGGACAATGTCGCCCGGACCTTCTCGCCGCCGGAACAGCCGCCGCTGAACAACATGACCGTGCAGGGCTCACAGCAAGTCAACATCCGGGTTCGCTTCGCCGAAGTCTCGCGCACGGAACTGCAGTCCTACGGCGTCGACTGGTCCGTCGGCTACAGGAGCGGCGGCTTCGAATTCAACATGTTCCAGGACAACGGTGTGCCCTCGGGCAACGGGAATTTCGGTTTGAGCATGGACCAGGCGCATGGCCTGAACTTCGACATTCTGATCGAAGCCCTGCAACGCAACGGCATCGTCAAGATACTGGCCGAACCGAACCTGACGGCCATGACCGGTCAGACTGCAAGCTTTCTCGCCGGTGGCGAAATTCCGGTTCCAATCCCGCAAGGAACCGACGTCGTCACCGTCCAATACAAGCCCTTCGGCGTGTCCCTCGGCTTTACCCCGACGCTGATCGGCCGCAATCGCATCGCGCTCCATGTCCAGCCGGAAGTCAGTTCGTTATCTGAGACCGGATCCGTAAGCGCCAACGGCTTCGCCATGCCGAGTTTCGTCGTGCGCAAGGCCGACACCACGGTCGAAGTGGCGAGCGGTCAGACATTTGCGATTGCCGGCCTTTTCCAGCAGCGGACTTCGCGCAATCTGGAAAAGTTTCCGGTGCTCGGCGATGTACCGGTGCTTGGCCCGCTTTTTCAATCACAGCGTTTCCAGCACGAAGAGACCGAACTGGTCATTTTGATCACGCCCTATCTGGTGGAACCGGTGCGCGACAGCCTCGCCACGCCGCTTGACCGTCCGGCAGCCAAGCACCGCAGCCGCAAGCACGCCAATGACGCGTCGGCGACGGGTCTGATCATCAAGTAACGAGGACCGGATATGACATCCCCCATCGGATTTTTCTGCGTTATTCCAGCGCTGGTCCTGGCCGGCTGCGCGAACAGCCCGCAATCGCGGCAGGATTATTCGCCCGGCTATAACTATGTTTCGACGGATGCAGGCGGCTCCGAGAAAGGTGTCGGCGGCTCAGTTCTTGCTCCCGATGCCTGTCTGGCCGAGCCAGCCGACGACGACAACTCTGCTGCCAAGACGAACCTGACGATGGTCTCCAGCGTCGGCTCCCATTTGCCGCCCGGTTGCGCCAATGCCTTCAATCTTCAGCGTATGTCCGAAAGCCAGCGTGATCTCGTAGAAGGCCGCCGCATGGGCCCGGCAGCGGCCGCACCGACCGCGCGCGCGGCCCGTCGCTACCTAGATGGCGAGGAGGCTCCGATAGGCGGCGCCAACAGCGCGCCGTCGGTGCCGCAAACAACGCTCCCAGTCGAGTGAGCCGGCGCAATATTCGCCCGCGTAGTGTCACTCTGCGCGTCGCGCTTGGCGGAAGGCCGCTTCAGGCCCTCCGGCCCGATTCGCTAGCCGAGGATGGAGCCGAGCGCCTTCGCTTTGGCCTGAGTGCTGCCCTTCAGCCGGATGGTTCTTGCGCGGGCAAGCAGGGTGGCGACCTCCTTGGTCGTCAGGCCGATTGGCGGCGAGGCCTTGACCTGGTCGGCCTGGCCAAGAAGCCCGTACACCACCACAATGTTGCGCTTGTGGTGCAATTGCGCGTTGGGGGCCGCGGCAATTTTCTGCACCAGCGGCAGCGCCGCGGCGGAATTGTCCTCAAGCGCAGCCGCCAATGCCATGTTGGTCTCGACGTCAAGATCGCCCGGCGCAAGTCTCAACGCCTGGCCGAAAGTCTCCTGCGCCTGTCCTGTCTGCCCGGCGAAAGTCTGCGCAACGCCCAATCGATTGTAGGCGCTGCTGGTGTTGACCAGCGGCGCTGCCTGCGCAAGCGCGCGCATGCCTGCATCGATATCGCCTGCCTCTATCATCGCCGAGCCAAGCCCAAGCATTGCTCCGCCGTCATTGGGAGCTTTGGCGAGCGCGGCCCGATAAGCTTTGGCGGCGTCGGCGGGATAGCCCGCCCGCATGTAAGCATCGCCCGTCTTGACGAACGCGCTCGCCCTGGCGTCCGGCATTGCTGCTGCGCGCTGGTAGAGCGCGATGGCCGTATCACTTTCTCCACGCGCATCAATATCGTCGGCAAGTTTGATCAGGCGCTCGGATTGAGACGATGGTCCTTGTGCCTTGGCCTGCACCGAGCCGGTTTTGGTCGTCTGGCAACCGCTCAGCGCCAGCGCGACGACGACCGGCAGGAATACGACACGCAACCGCAAATCCACCTCTCCGTATTCAAGCCCGTCCCACCTTACACAGGGCATCGGCCGACTGGAACCACGATAGTGCGGTAAGATTGCAACATGGCCGAAGAAGCTGAGGAAAAGAAACTACCGGCGTCCGATAAGAAGCTTCGTGACGCCCGCCGCAAGGGCCAGGTTTCGCAAAGCCGCGACCTGGTTTCCGGCTTCACTCTTTTCGCAGCGCTTGGCTATCTCTATTTTTGCTGGCCGCTGCTCTTCAAACATCTTTCGGAACTCGTGGAGACCGTGACGGTGCCCGGCGGCTCCTTCGAGGAAGTCAGCCTGCGGGCCATCCACCACTCGTTCTCATTGCTGATGCTTGCTACATTGCCGCTAGTCGGGATCGTTGTGGTTTTCACCGTAGCCTTCGGCATGCTGGCCACGTTCGGGCCGGTCTTCTCGTTCGAGCCGCTCAAGCTGCAGTTCGATCACATAAATCCGGCGAAGGGCCTTCAGAAGATCCTGTCGCTCCGCAACGTCATCGAGTTCGCCAAGGGCCTCGTCAAGGTGGTGTTCCTGGCGAGCCTTTTCGTATTCATCCTGATTGCCTGGCTACAGCCTCTCTTCGACGCGCCAGGCTGTGGTCAGACATGCCTGGAGCCGATCATCAAGGCGGTGATGACACCTCTCGGAATTGCCGCCGCCCTGGCCTTTCTCGTCATCGGCTTGGTCGATGTTCCCATTCAGCGCTGGCTGTTCCTACGTGACATGCGCATGACGACAACCGAATACAAGCGCGAACACAAGGACCTCGAAGGCGATCCATTGATCCGCCGTGAACAGCAGCGACAGCGGCGCGAAGCAGTGATGCAGCCTGCGAAGCTGGGTGTGAAAAACGCGGGCATCGTCTTGGTGTCAGGCGACCGCGCCGTGGCGTTGCGCTACGTCAAGGGCGAAACGCCTGTGCCGACGGTTGTCGGCAAGGGTCAGGGCCGTGCGGCCGAAGATATGATGGTTCAAGCGCGCGAGGCAGGTATCCCCATAGTCGAGGATGCCGTCACCGCCCAAACGATCTTCGAAGATGCGAACATCGGGTCTTATATCGGCCAGCAGATGTTTTCCCCGGTCGTCCGCCACCTCGTCCGGCACGGGCTCACTTGAAGCCAAAATCCTGCGATTGTCCTTGTATGCCAGTCTAGCCCTGTCGGCTGGTGGAAGTGAAGCGGCGGTCCGCTGGTCGCGCATCCGTCAGCGTCAAGGCGGCGAGCAGGCCGATCCAATGAGGAGTTTCGATAGACGCACCATGCCGCGCGATCCGCAGCTTGCGTTCGTTCGGGTTGAATAACGATGAATCATCGGCACAACATTCGATCGGGGTGTTATGGAGTCGGAAAACAGCATTCTGGGTACATTATCGCGGCAAAGCCACGGGGCGGCCGCGAAGCGGTCTCGACACTATCATTGCACCCAGCGGGAAACCCTGCTGGAAGCTGCGCGCCAACGTGGCGTTTACGTCCCCACCGCTTGCCAGCAGGGAGTTTGCGGTACGTGCCGGATCGCCAAGCTGTCCGGCGAAGTCCTCATGGAGGACCTGGGCGGGCTGACATCGGAAGACAAATCGGCAGGCTACGTCCTGGCGTGCTGCAGCCGCCCGCAAGGCGACGTTTTGCTTGATCTGTAACTGTCACATACCGCAACGAAAATCGAGGCAGCCTAGCCGTTCCTGCAACCGCAAAGTGATTAGCGTTTCAGAGCCCGTTGTCCGGCCTAACCGCGAGACTTAACCACCTTGAACATCCTAAGCTAAGCGCAGTTTACCTCATTCAAACAGACGAGGACAATAGGCCAACCCGCCCTTAGGGTAAGAGGTCGTTCTGTCGATTTATCCGGGAGATACTGTTGTCAGTAGTGTGGACACAGAAGCAAACTTGCGAGTCTCCATGCAGACACTATTGCAGTTCATGTGCTCTCATCCCATAGGGGGGACGTTGTCGAAGAATGAGTGGGGGAACAACAATTTTCTCGGTGCTACAGCAAAAATCTATAAACCCCATTCGGTGATATGCCGCCAGGAGGACGACAACAGTGAGATATTCATTGTAAAATCGGGTTGGGCCATACTTTATCACGCACTGCCGGACGGAGAGCGGCAGATCATAGACACTCCCCTAAAGGGGGACGTCGTCGGTTTCCGTGGCTTGGACGGATCCCGTCTTGCGTCGCTGGCATCCCTAACCGAACTCGCTGCTTATGAAATTTCCAGTAAGGAACTGGTCGAGGCCATCCTGTCGGAAGGCCAAATCGGGAAGAAGATCGCCTGTTCCCTAGCGCGGCTGAACGCCATCCTTGCCGAACATCTCATAAATACCGGGCGGCGGAACGCGATGAGGCGCACCGCCCATTTCCTGCTCGAGTTGGAGGAGAGGCTCTCCATGGTTGGGCTGTCGGCCCATGGAAGATATGAGTGTCCTCTTGCCCAGCATGAACTGGCCGACATCCTGGGAATGACCACGGTTCACGTCAACCGAACGTTAAGGGAGCTCCGCAAGGCCGATCTCGTCTCTTTCAAGTCGGGCCATGTAGAGGTGATCAACCGCAAGAAGCTGGTCGAAACAGCCGGATTCGACAGCGAGTATCTCAGGTAGCGGCTATCTCTCTTTGAACGCCAGCGCATGGACATCAAAATTTCCGCTGAAAACGATCATTCCGTCGCCGGAACAGTTCGAGACGACATTTACGGAGGGCTGGTCGTGCGCGGGACACCTGGCAGAGCTTGGTATGTCTCGAGACAGCGGTATCCGGCTCGAGGCGGTCGAAGGTTGGGCCGAGCGGAACGCAACCCCGTTCGTGCTGACCAAAGTGTGCAGGCGAGATCATCATGACCGCGGCAACTCGGCCTATCGCACCGAGGACGGCGTGCTGCCGAAATATGCGCAGAGGCCCTTTACTACGGCAGACCCATCGGGTGGGCTCGAACTAAATTGTTGAGCCACGGCGATCAGCACTGTGCGCTAACCGTGTCAACGTCACCCTCTGGTCTACCGCTGAATCGCAGCAGGCACTAGCCGATCCACGTTCGGCTGCTGGGCTGAAGATGGCTAAGTGGTCCGATGCATGCGTCTTCAGGCAGATTGCAGCCCTTTGGGCCCAGCATGGCGTGATTCCCTGAAAATTACGAAAAAAGCAACCTATGTTAGAGACTGCTTATAAATAAACCCTACACTTACCCAGGTTGGGTCTCGCCGGGGCTCAGGGAGCTGAAAACGACGCAAATGGGGTAATCGAGTCTCGACCTTTCACAACGCGCAGTACCAAACTTTCAATGCTAGAGAATGCGGAAAACTACATCGGCCGGCGCACGGCGGCTTGTGTGGGAAAGAGCGGGTATTGACATGGGTGCCACGGCAGGACTGCACAATCATAATTCGGCCAATCGGTCAGAAGTCCCGTCCGGCGGAACGGGAATCGTCCACGGGCCGACAGGCAGGGAATGCCTCCTCATCTTGGACGGAAGGGCTCTAGACCGCGAGTGTCTCGCATCGGCTCTCGTGGACCACGAACTCGGCATGGATATCGCCGCCTTGGGTTCCATCGAGGAATGGCGCGTCAGAAAGAGCTCGGCCCCTCCCCTTGCAGCCATACTCTTCAACCTTGGCAGTCGGAAGGTCACCGATCGTGGCATCGCTGACGAGATCAGGCATATTTCGTGCGAGTTCAAATCGGTCCCTGTGGTCGTCCTGGCCGACACCGAAGACCTTGCCCAGATACTGACCGCTCTCGAATGCGGTGCACGCGGTTACATTCCGACCTCTGTTGGAATCGATGTCTGCGTCGAGGCTATCAACCTGGCGGCAGCGGGAGGCATCTTCGTGCCGGCGAGCAGTGTCCTTGCTATGCGGCACCTGATAGATTCGGGCAGCCGCGACACGCACCCTTTGGCAGGCATGTTCACGCTTAGGCAGGCCGAGGTTGCGCAAGCGCTCCGGCGCGGCAAGGCGAACAAGATGATCGCCTACGAACTGAATTTGCGCGAAAGCACGGTGAAGGTCCACATCCGCAATATCATGAAAAAACTAAAGGCGACCAACCGCACGGAAGTCGCCTGCAAGGTCAACGATCTTCTCGCAGAAGGAACTCTGGCTGACGAGTGAGCCCAATCGTAACACTGCCCACCTTGCGTGAGTCCCGCGGCCGTATTCGACTTTTGCCCCAGCTGAACTGCTATCTAAGCAGACTCGGGGAAGGTGTGTCTTCCTACCCATCTTATGGCCTCCTCGATCGTATCGAAATTCTTGTGCTGCCCGCTCAGCAGCCCGAATCCTGTCTCGAGGAACCATTTGCCTTTGGTGGAGTAGGCTTCCTCGTCGATCTGGGTAAGGACCGCCACCAGTTGGTCGCATTTCCAAACCAGGAGGCCGGATTCTCCGCCTTCAACCGTTCCGATCCGGGCTTCGCTGAACGACAAACCAGAAACAGTTTGGCCCATTTAATGAAAAATCCCGTGAAATTCAAAATGCCAGTAAAGATCCGTCATCCTTGTGTTTTTTTATTAATCACGCACAGAGTTCAACCGTTTGAGGCGATCTAATTCGTGATCCACCGCTGTTGAGTACAGAGGACAACGGGCAAAAAACAACCGGATCTAAGACGGGTCGTGGTTACACTGGCGGGATCCATATGATACGCCCCTGTGATGCGGTTTCCACCGCGCCTCTTCGGCCATCGCCCGGAATGATTTGAGCCCACGCGTTCTTGATCGGGAACGAGGCTTCGGCAAGTGAATGCACCAGCCAGAACGAAGATCTGTCGCAGGTCATATAGGAGGACGATTGTCGAAAACGAGGTATCCATTTTTTGCTTCAAGTAGATCATGCCGATGGTGACGCTGAGGTACCACCGTATCGTTCCCCGACGCGCCGTTGCCAGACGGTGGAGTAAGCATACCATGATTCATCGCCCAAACTGCAGCCTGTGTTCGGTTGCGGACCCGAATCTTTCGAAGTATGGCTTTGACATGTACCTTCACCGTAGCTTCGGCAATGTTAATTTCGCGCGCGATGGCTTTGTTTGACTCCCCTTCGATCAAACGGCGCAGAATACAGTTCTCGCGATTCGACAAAATTACCTTTTCTTGATCGCCACTCTCCACTTTATCTTCCACCTTTGGTAACTCATCAGTTATCGGTTCAGCTGTCGGTTCATTTTTCGAAGCTTGCCTTATATCTTGAATAACCATCGAAGTTTCCGCAGGTAGTACCGTTTGCCCAAGCATAACCAATTCGAGAGCTTTGATGAAGGTATCGTAAGCAGCGATCTTTGTCAGATACCCGTCAGCCCCCGCACGAAAAGCTGAGACTATATCGGCCGTGCGACAGTGATCAGCTAGCGCAACGACATGGCTGGCTGGGTAAATCGCCTTAAACTCAACAATTTGCGCGAATTCAGCTTCCGCATCAGCACCGCCGATATCTATGATTAGCAAGATCGACCGGTGACGCGGTAGCGGCTTTTGCAAAAGATCGTTAACAGAAGCCGTAGAGAAAAGAATACAAAAATCTTCTTCATTCAGGATTCGACTTAGACCTTCTCGAAGTAACTCGCTCGGCCCGACAAGCACGGTTATGAAAGATTGCCTTGTCATGATCGCTTCTCACCCGGCGCAATTGGGATACACGCGTCGATTTGCTCCACGCGCCAACCGCACAGTTTCTTTTTTAACTTTACGCCAGGAAAACCGTACACCAAAATACCCTCTTTAGGCGTAGGGCAGCATCATCGAGGCGTATCCCGGATCTTCAGCCCCGGGCTTTTTGGTCAAGAACCCGAGCTCATGGTTTCACCGACTCAGCCTATCGTGGCAAAGGATTGCGCGGCCGTGAGGATTTACCGGGCTTGGTTTCCCGCGGGGCCGATGAAAGGAAAACATGGGACGGCCCGTTCCGCTATGGTTACCTCGATACGATTGCCAAGATTGACGGCTTGGTCGATTCGCGTCTTAATTCATCTGACGCGTCAAGGCGTGCATCAGGTCATCCACCTAGCAGAATGACGGCGCAGAACCACGGCGCCGGGGATCCTGGAATGGACCAGATGCGCCTAAAGTCGTGCATTCCGGTAGCCGGGATCGCCGAGGCAGGAATCATCGAAGCGGCAAGCGACGGTCGTCGATTCTCGGTCGTGACGACTACACCAGGTCTGATCTTGGCTATTCATGAGCGGGTGGCCAAATATGGTTACGAGGCTCTCTTACCGGCGAGCGGCTTACGCAAAGCGACGTTGTCAGATTAATGGATGATCCCGTCCGCCTTGAAGCGGGCTTGGTTCGCGCGTGTGAGGCCCGCGCCCTTCCCTTCCGGGGGCAGATACCCGCTGGTCGAACCAGTGGGGGAATTTCACACAGTAGCTTTGCCAGTTGCTGCGAGTCCAGCAAGGCTCGGCAGGCGTTTCCAGTTCGGCGATGTCGGGAAGGCGCTCACCATATTGCGCCGCAAGCTGCCCCACGCCGCGTGACGAGTGCGGGAGGCCGTTGCAGTTGCTCACGCCGATGGCAGCGTGCAGGTCGGTCTGGCGGTAATTGTAGCCGAGTTCAGGATAGCCCTCTTAGATCACCTGTTTCGAGCCGTGCCGGACCGTGTCGGTAACGCTCATGCTGTGTTGGCCGACTAGCATGCATGACCTTGTCTCCTGCTCCTCGGGGGTAAGGTCACGCGTGATCCGAGATACTAGGCGACGTTTGCAATTGGACGTAGGCGCAAGCTTGAACGCAGTGCCGATCGCCGGGGAGAGTCTCAGTATAGCCTTATCCACGCCGTATTATGGTCATGAAGGTTAGCATTATATCTCCAGATGAAATTTCTGGTTGTATTGTCAGATTTTCGTTAAGACGATAGATTATCGTTTTTTGTCGATGAGTGTCCTTATAGATACTTATGATGGTTAATATTTAACTGGAGAAACACATATGAGATCGATGAATTCCGACAAGGAAATACTGTGGACACACTCGGAAGGGTTGAACAACTCACGCGCGACGACGGAGGCAGCCGAGTGACGACCGAGGCTCCCATTTCCACCGCTTCCGCGTCGACGGCAACCACGCAGCCGGCGCAGGGTCTTACCTACACCACCACACCGGTCCAATCGGAGTACGACGGCCAGGTGATTGAAAATCTTGACATCTACGTCACCAACGGGGACGCGGTCACGATTACGCACGACAATGTCATCCTGCGCAATTGTCTTATTCATCACGTCGAAGGCGACGGGGTGATGATATCGGGCGCAAACGGCGTCACGATCGAGAACACCGAGGTCATCAACGCCGCCCCCCCGGCGGGAATCGACCCCGAGACGAGCCCGAACATCAACAACATCAACGCAGAAAACGCCTCGAACCTGACCGTTCATAACACGACGGTGCGGGAAGGCTCGACTGGCATCTATCTCCTGAACTCGCCCGGCGCGAGTCTTTCGCACGTCGATGGCTACGACTTCCATGGCCCAATGCCGCGCGGTCAGTTCGTCCAGTTCAACAACTCGGGCAATAGTTCGCTAACCGACTTCTATGCCGTCAACGACGCCGGCAGTTCGCATCCTGAGGACATCGTCTCGGTATACGGCAGCCCGAATACGACGATCTCAAATGGGGTGATCGACGGTAACAACTCTCAGACCGGCGTGGCCGTCATGTTCGAGAACGCATCGACCGGCGGCAGGGTGGATCACGTTGACGCCATCCATCAGGGCAATGGCGCGTTCTCTTCCTACGCGAGCGATGTGACCTTCGATCACACGAGGTCGTTCGACGGTATCAATGAGGATCAAGGCCGCGGGCTTTCCTCGTCGAATGGACTGATCTGGAATGTAAGCTCCGGCGGGGTCAGCATCCTGAACTCGACCTACACCAACCCTGGCAATCCCAACAACATCATTTGGGATGCGTCAAAGGCGGTCGTAGCCGACGTGCACGAGGATCCCACGGCCACCCCAGTGGCACACGTCGATAACCAGTTCACCTGGGACTACGCAGGGGATAGCTCGACCGACACTGTCACGGGCGCGAGCGCCACTCCCACAACCACCGGCACGACCGGGACCGAGACCGGGTCTGGGACCGGGACTGTCGCTCCTTCCGGCAGCACCAGCGATGGCACGTTGTACGGCACCAGCGGCGCCGATATACTCCACGGAACCAGCGGCCACACGATGATCGGCTATGGCGGCAACGACACCTACTATGTCGATAATGCCAACGAGAAGGTGGTTGAGGCTGTGGGCGGCGGCAACGACAGTGTGCTCGCCTCGGTGAGCTATGCGCTTTCGGCCGGCTCGGAGATCGAGGTTCTCGCCACCAACAACGCGGCAGACACAAAGGCAATGGCCCTCACTGGCAACGAGTTCGCCCAGACCATCCAGGGCAATGCCGGCAACAATGTCATCAACGGCGGCCTCGGCGCCGACGTCTTGACCGGCTACGGAGGCCACGATGCCTTCTCGTTCAATACGGCTCTTGGAGCCGGCAATGTCGACAAGATCACCGACTTCAAGCGCTCCCAGGATACGTTCCATCTCAGCGATACCGTGTTTGCCGGGCTTCAGTCGGGAGGGCTTCCGTTCAAAGCTTTCTTTGTTGGTGCAGCCGCGCATGACAGCTCCGATCATATCATCTACAACAGTGAAACCGGGGCTCTCTCGTTCGACAATGACGGGGCCGGCGGCGCATCTCAAACACAGTTCGCCACCCTTTCCCCACATCTGTCGCTCACCGCAGCCTCGTTCTTTGTGACCTGAAGGACTACGCGGGGAACTAACATCCCGCGAGGGGCAGCCCTGGCCAACAAGGACTGGACCACAGTACCGTAAAGCCGTGATCCCGAACCGAAAGTCAGCGTACCAAAAAGGGGAGCCCGGTTTCGGAGAAGATCACGCTCAATGGAGTTCCATCCCGATGTCATCGGGATGGAACAGACTCGAGTTGTGAGCTTTCCGTAGTTGTCCATGCGGACCGAACCGAGGAGACTGGAGTTACCAACCTTCAGCACTCACCGGAGGGTACTAAATGAACGTCCACAAGAATGCCCGTTTGACGCCGTGGCGTCGAGAGGAACTGGCTCTTGCGGTCATCGAGCGACGTCTTTCCCAAGCCTTGCGGCGCAGGCCTATGGTGTGTCGAAGCGAGCTGGCGTGTGATGCTGGTCGATGGCGTCGATGTACCGGTGGTCGACCCAACCTGGCTTCGACGCGAGATCGTGCTCTTCAACCGGTCCATTCGCGAGAACATCGCGCTCGCCGATCCGGCTATGCCTATGGACCGGGCATCGCTCGCCGGCGTTCACGTTTTCATCCTGGAGTTGCCTGAGGGCTATGACGTGTCGACTGCGTCATTGCCGGCGCCTGGGTCGCCAGCGTCGCGATTGCGCGACCGCGTCATCTATGATCGGCCAGAACGACCAAAGAAACCATTCTAACGATTGCGGCCAGGAGGACCAAAGTGGAAGTGGTTCGTGTCGCCCCATCCATTCCCGGGACGTGCGCCATGCGATGCGGCAATAGCGTGCGAGTTCAAGCTCGTGCCAAGCAACAAAGCAATTGAGGGTGGTGTTACAATAGCAAAACGCCCGGCATTCTTTAGAAATTCACGACGCGCCTGTTCTTCGGGGATAAGTTTGTCTGTCTTTCGCCTGGAATACTTTCCGCTCTTCATCAAATGTACTCCAAGCTGGTGAATAACAACTCTAACGCGCTAATGTGACATATGCGTTTCGCGAAGACAAGGCGCCGTCAGGATACAATTCAGGAAATTAAGTATTACTACACTTTTGACCCGAGATCGCCGTCTAGGAGGATGCTCGTGGCGCGCCGTCCAAAGTCGAGCGGACTTCGTCGGCCCAAGCCATCGCCATGTAGGAGTCGCCACATACCCCACAGCGAATTGCCGACCAGGCGCAATGAAACGCCAAGGACGGGATGGTACAAGGGAAAGACACGCCGCCAGTGTTGAAAGCGAACCAATGGGCGCCGTACATATTGCGCCGGTGCTCTGACGCCAAAGAAGTGACTCAATGCCAGGAGTTGAGTATCGAACGCGTTCCGCGCGCTCTGGTCGGGCAAGGATGTTCGGAGCACCGCCCAATCCAGCTTATGCTGTTCCGCCAGCCGTGCCAGATCATAAAGGTGGCGAAAGTCGGTCCTTCCGCGCCAGTAGTCCGCCTCCTTGATGAGATCATGCATGATCCAGTGGAGGGCCCGCGACTGTGGAGGGGGGATTTTCGCCCTAAGGCCGTGACGGCGGGCAAGCCTCGGGGGCTCGCGGTCAATCTCCCGGTACGGCCGGAGTTCCACGACACCGACGTCTTGCGGGCGCGCCATGCCACCAGCCACCGTCACTTCGGCGTAGCCAAGTTTGGCAAGACAAGCCCGGGCAGCCCCTTCTTTGGGCGTTTCCACAGCCAAGTCGAGATCGCTCATGATTCTGTCGGGAACCCTGCCGCTCGACGAAAGGAACAAGGGAACGGCCCCTTTGAGCAGGACCGGAACGACGCCCCCCTGATTGAGGGCAGCAACGGCTTCATTCAGTTGCCTGCGCAAGCGCAAATTGCGGTCCCGGTTGCAGCGGTAAATGAACTGAAGATACTGGCCTACGTCTTCGGGGAGGCCGTCAAGCTGGCCCGTGTGCGCAAGAGTGGCGAACAAGACGGGCGTAAGCAGAGTGTGGTTGGCGAGTGCAATCACCGACAGCCAGTCGGCCGTTACCACCAGGCGGCCGTTGAGTCCCGCGATCAGGGCCTCGAGCGCATCCCCGGTGGGCTTCATCGGCACGCCGCCTTCAGCAGTTCCAACCCGTCATCCAATTTGGCATAGGTCAGGCAAAAGCCCTGTGCCGATCGGATGACTTGGCAAAGAACGTCGAACGCAGTGCTGCTTAGCTGTTTATTCCGCGCAAAGGCGCCGTTCAGCAAGCCACCCAGGATCTCGGTCGGGTCAATCACCCGCAGGGAAGGTTTGGCATCCTGCGTCCGACAGAGCAAGACCACCCAGCCCACGGGCCGGGCAACGGGAGGGACATGATCCTTAGGCAGAAGAAAACGCACGCGCCTGCGATCGGGGCGCCGGTAAACCGGAGACCTGCCGAGTTCGGGGAAATATTGTCCGAGAATGGACCATGATCCCGATTTGACTGCAGGCGCAAAAGCAAGGCCGATACCCTGTCCGGCCGAGTCGAGAAGTGTCACATCGTCTGCCGCGAACCCAAACCCCGCGTGGACCAGCGCCAATGTCAGCGTCGTCTTGCCCGAGCCAGGGTTACCACAAAGGAGGAGCGTGCGGCCGTTCTTGAACAGCGCCGCCGCGTGAAGGGCGAGTTCATATTCACTGTGCCCAAGCACTTCGGCCAGCAGTTGCCCTTTGACCATAATGGGTATCTCGTCTCGACCACAGGAATCAGTCCAGTGGCCATCCCGGAACAGGTCGATCCGCTGCCCACGCTCAACCAGATGGAATAGAACGTCGGGGACCCTGTTTCGAACTTCGAGATGCTGAAACACGGTCGCGGCCGGACAGGCAACGGCCGCCGGATACAGTATGCGCACACACACGCCTGGAACAGCAACGACCTGGCAGATGTATTGATGAGCTGCGGTTGGGCACGGCGGTGGAGCAGGTTGGATTAGGCCGAGCCGTTCCCAGTCTTGAAGGGCAGCCTCGACATAGCCATCGGCCTCTTGCCTATCAACGCCACGGGCTGCCATCTCGCCCACGATAGCCTCGACCGGCACGCCTTCTTCAAGCGAGCGCCAGATATCGGCCGCAGTGTCATTGAGCGCAAAAACTAGCCCCTGCGTTGAACTGAGGAGGATATTTTGCCCTTTGATGCATGCAAGCCGACCTTGGGGAACTAACCTCGCCGTAGCATACTCGACAACGGGAGGCCCCGCAGTTCGGTCAGTTATTCGGGTTTGTTGCGGACTAACAGAAGCCGTCATCTTCGTTTGTCTGGGCGTGGAGATCGTTCGATTCGAGTGGAACTCACGACCGGAGAGACACTAGCTTCGTCAATCGCTCGAGTAATAGCATTCCTCTCCGCTCCCAAAGCGGCAACTTGCCAACGCCGTTGCCGTGCGGGCACTTTTGCGTGAAGTCGCGGGTTATGCATTGAGCGGTCGCTGTGTGTTTCGCACTGATCATCGCTTGCATTCAGTTGTTCTGTAACAGCGCCTTTGGTAGTAGAGCCGCACATCTCATGGTGTCGAGCCTCACCCAAAGTCGTATTCAACTGATAACGTCGAAGAAGAGGTTCGCTTTTTCCGGTGTCGCTTGGCAGTTAATCGATGGGTCGTCGGCCAGCCGCCACTCCTTGCAAATCAATCACTTGCCACACAAAATCGCCTCCAGCGGTCTCGAATCGGCAAAGTTGGGCTAGACGGCGTTTCGCCCCGTCCAGATTCGTGGGATGGTCAGAAGCAGGATCTTTACGTCGAGCCAAACCGACCAGTTGTTGACGTACCACATATCGTGTTCGACACGCTTGATCATCATGTAGACATCAGGCGTCGCGCCGCGCCAGCCATTTATTTGTGCCCAGCCGGTGATCCCCGGCTTCACCTTGTGCCGAGCCGGATAGAGAGAGATGATCTGGCTGTATTCGCTGTCGTGCGCCAGCGCGTGCGGCCGTGGGCCTACCAACGACATCTCGCCCTTCAGCACGTTCCATATCTGCGGAATCTCGTCGATACTGAACCTTCTCAATATGCGCCCAACGCGGGTGACGCGGGGATCGCCCCTGCAGGCTTGAGGGACAACGGGCCCGTCCTCCAGGATCGTCATCGTTCGGAACTTATAGATCTTGAACGTGCGGCCATTGAACCCGGCCCGACGCTGACAGAAGAGCACCGGCGCCCTGGATTCGAGCGCAATCAGTGCCGCTACAATGGCCAAAGGGGGCAGAACAAATGGAAGGGCGACAGTGGTCAGCACAAGATCGAAGAGCCGCTTCATAAGGAGCTGAGGCGCCGTCAGGGGCGCGCTTTGCAGTTCTATCGCCCTCGTCCCCCCCAGGTTGACGACAGGTCGCTGCAAGAGCGCGCTAACGACGTGGTCCGGAAGGAGCCTTACGGGTACCGCAACCACGCAAAGGTGGGCCGTGATTTTCTCAATCAGGGATATGTCAGCCCAACTGACAGCAAGGACTATCTCGTCGACAGAACGCCGACGCACATGTTCAATGAGCTTATCCATACACTCAAGGAGCGAGCCCTCGCTGGATGCAGCCGGCAATGTAATCGTTTGGCAGACCTCGCATCCGGAAGCCTCGATTGCCTGGACAACGCCACTTGGCACGCGCACGTCCGATTGCGTTACGATCACTACTTGCGGTTTGGCAAGCATGTCCGACCTGGTCAAGGAGGCAAACAGTCGTCCGGCGCCCAAGCGCACGAAGATGATGCCGCCAAGTCCCGTCACGAAGAACAGCATGACGGCTTGGCGCGAAAACATGTCTCCCACCTTGAGTGCAAGCGCCACAACCGACAGGCAAAGAAAGACCGCCATCCAGATCAGCGCGACCTCCTTGATCTGAAAGGCCAGCGACCGCGGCTCGGAACTCAGATACAGACCGCGCGCATATGCGGAAGTCGAAAAAAGGGCGGCTACAGCAACGCCGAGCCCGAAGTTCCGGCCGTACTCGCCGAAATGTCCGAAATTCACAAGATCATATACCATTCCCGAGACGATGCTGAGCAGCACGACGGACATTGCCTCGAGAAGCGGAAACGACTGCAGAAGAACATTGACCTTGAGGGGCACGTTCCGCCGCGGTGCGTTTGACGTGGCGCCTGCACGGGGGCCTTCATGAAGAAGTGCCATGACGTTCACCTGCGTCCACCAATATCGCAACGACCCCCTCCTCTGCTGAAAACCACCGGAGGGCCCAGCGTGACGTGGCACCCGTCCCCTGCGATCATTGCCCCTTCACGCGAAGTTCGATTGCGGTGGCTGCGGGTAGCCCAGAGAATGGCCAGAGAATGGCAGCGACACTGTGCGAATCCAATTCGGCATAAGCTCTAACCCCAAAGGGTAGAGCCGGCGGACATACCGAGCTTCCTTGCCCGCTTCCGGCGCCTGTTAGCCCTTCGAGTACCTCGAAATGATATGCTCTCGCCCGCAGAACTGGAGCGGCGGACGCTCCGACGGAAGCGACCGGTTCGAAACTGCCGCCCTTTCTCTTTGTTTGGGCACCGCTTGAGCACCGAACCCGAAACCGGGTCTCATTTTCGGGCCTGATCGTCTAGGCGAGCGCCATAGCATCGGCGGCGATCCGTCGCAGCTGGAGCTTGCGAACGTGGAGGCGTGGGAGCGGCTCCATGCCGATCGTGGCAAGGATGTGATCCCAACGGTAGACCCAATCGTGCATCTCTAGGCAACGGACCGTACTTATCCGGCGCAACAATTCCGTACGGCAGGGGTTTGCGTCGAGTTCGCCAATTACGTCTGCGATATGGCTCGAGTCTGGTGATACCTCGATCACGGCGTCTGGCCAGTCGAAGTGCGCGCCGAATTCGGCGCATTGCGGCGCGGTCCCAAGCATGACGGCGCCGCCCGCAGCCCCTTCGAAAAGACGGGCAGGCAGCACCTGCTCCCCGGCAATCGTGACGGCCTTGGAGTTTGCAAGCGTCGCTGGACTGAAAGCCATGAAATAGCGCGTGCGCCTGATGATATTGGCGAGCAGCAAACGATGCTCATGCCAGGCCTTCACCCGGGAATCTGTGCTTGCGAGCGTGTCGTAGAGATAGAAGAGGTCCCGCTCTTCGGCCAGCTTCAGAAGCTGTCCGTGTATCTTCGCGGCTCGGTTGCCGATCGAGTATACGTCGATCACGCGTTTGACCGGCGATAGATACGGCGTTGCAATGAGGCCGTCGACAGCCGCGGCAAGAAAGGAACACGGCGTGCGGGTGTATTGAGGCAGGCGCGGTATGCACGCGCTGTGCAACAGGAACACGTGGTCGAACTGGTCCAGGAGCTTAAGATATCGGCGGTCCTCATCGAGAGTGCTCGACCAGAGCTCGAACAGATACGCGACAGCAACCTTGCAGCGGCCGCGCCAGTCGTGGATCCGAGACAATTCTACAAGGCTTTGCGGACTCCAAGCGACGAAGAAGAAAAGGTCATAATCTTGCGTGAGCCGAACATGTTCAATGCTTGGCGCATTCATTAACCCCAGCCCTTTGCGAAACGCGTTCGTCAGTCTGTTGAAGTCACGCTGCACGTTGTGAGGGTCGTGCTTTGGCAAGATGGCGTGAAAGCGTCTCGTCAGGTAGTTGTCGATGCCAGGGGCGATCAGATCGGCATCCTCGCATTCGGCAACGATGCGGCAAAACTCATACGCCAAGGCAAAATGAGCCCGATCCTTGGCATTGAATTCAGAGGCAACCAGTGTACGTCTCTTCAAGGAATTCTCCCGGCACTTGTCATTCGACTTTCAACTATTCGGCCGCCGCAGGTTGGCCCGACGCATGGTGCTCCAGTGCCGGGAGGGGTTGCCGACCCAGGATCATGTCTGCTGCCTTTTCCGCGATCATAAAGACAGCGGCCGAAGTGTTGGCCGAGGGAACGGATGGCATGATGGAAGCATCAACGACCCGCAGGCCCTCGAGGCCGTGGACCCGCAACTGGTCGTCCACGACAGATTCAACACTGTTGGATGGGCCCATCCGGCACGATCCGCACAAATGATAGGCTGTCAGCCCCATTTCGCGGGCAAACTGCAGCCGGTCGGCGTCGTCCGTTATTTTCGGGCCGGGAAGCTCTTCCGTACAGTTGTAGCGCCTGAGCTCGGGGGCCCGAAACAGCTGCTGCACAATCTTCATGCCGTTGATAACGACCTGTCGGTCCTGATCATCGGCGAGATAGTTGGGCTGGATCAGCGGAGCTTGAGACGGATCTGCCGAGACCGCCCGAACATGTCCGATGCTCTTCGGCCGCAACTGATAATAGCCAAGCTTGATGACCGGAAACCGCCGCGCGCCGCCGTGATCAGTATAATTGCCCAGGGCAAGGTCAAGCTGGATATCGGGGGTGGAGTGAAGATCCCGCGAGTTGGCGAACCCGTAGACGAGCGACGGGCTGACGGCGAGAAAGTTCGGGCGGCCCAGCATCCATTTCGCTGCCTCGCGCAGGAGGCCGAAGCCGTGTCCGCTGACCGTTTCGATGCCCTCCACCCGCGCGATCAGGTGGACTATGTAGTGGTCCTGAACATTTGCACCGACACCGGGCAATTCGTGCACGACCGGAATTCCAAGGCCGGAGAGCATACTCGCAGCACCGACGCCTGACAGCTGCAACAGCTTTGGTGAGTTCGCAGCGCCAGCGGAGAGGATCACCTCTCGACGGGCCTTCACAAAGCTCGTGGGATGACCCGGCCCTCCTCGTACATATCGAACGCCGACGGCACGCTTTCCCTCGAAGAGGACGGCAGTGGCCTGCGCGTTCGTGCGGACATCCAAGCTCTTCTTTCTGGCGATCGGCCGTAGGAAAGCCCGCGCTGCGCTCACGCGCCATCCGTTATCGATATAGCGCTGATAGTAGCCCACGCCGGCCTGGCTTGCTGCATTGTAGTCGGAATTACGCGGGATACCGGCATTGAGCGCGGCCTCGATGAATGCATCACATAGTGGATGTCGCCAATCGCAATCTGTAACTGGAAGCAGTCCGTCCGTCCCGCGATAGAAGGGATCGCAAACCCCAAGCCTCCGCTCGGTTCTCTTGAAATAGGACAGCACGTCGGCGTAGCCCCAGCCTCGATTGCCCTGGTGGGCCCACTCGTCGAAGTCGGCAGCCGCGCCGCGGTTGTAGTTCATGCCGTTAATTGCGGTCGAACCGCCTAGTGTCTTGCCCTGCGACATCGGAATAGAACGGTTGGCCGTCCCCGGACTGGGCTCCGTTTCGAACTGCCAGGCATATTTCGGATTCGAGGATGTCTTGTAGAGTCCCGCCGGAATGTGCAGAAGGATGTTGCTGTCGGCCGGCCCCGCCTCGAGCAGGCAGACCATATTGGTCCCGTCAGCCGCCAGACGATTGGCCAAGACGCAGCCTCCCGCCCCGGCTCCGACGATCACATAGTCAAAGACATCCGCCTCGACCGACATCGGTTCGCGCTCCGCTTATCGCCAGCTTCAAACAATGGCAGGAAATCCGGCAGATGGCACTTTGCCCATCGGTATTAAGCCTTATGAAGGGCTTTCGCGGCGGGCGGAATGGAGAGATGGTGTGTGGAGTGCTGTAGGTGCATAAGCCTGCCGCCGATGTGCATTCTTCGCGAACCTGCGCCGCTGGCGCACAGGGGGAAATGGGGATGCCTGACGACAACCTGGCCGAAGAAGCCGCCTTGCCGAGAGGTAGGGTTTATCTGCATCTCGTTGGCCATCTCGACGTCCCCACACAAGCCGAGTCGACGTTTAGCACCCGAACTGGGCTGGCTGATAGATTCCATGTCACGCGGCCGGCAGTCTCTTGAACCCCGGCGCCTTAATCGGCGCCGTCTCCTTGCTGGACTGCTGGCGCTGCCTGCCTCGGGTGTCGTCGGTGCAGCGGTGCCTCTGGCCCAGGGGCGATCGGGAGTTAGATCGTTCGGGGGTGCCGTCTCTCTTCCGCGTCCAAGCGGACCCGTGCTCACGCGCGCGGATGGGCAGATCATTGAAAATCTGGACATTTACGCCCCCCATGGCAACGGGATCACGGCACTCCATCAGGGCGTCATCGTCCGCAGCTGCCGCATTCGTCATGCCATGGGCAGCGGGATATACGCCCGCGGGGCCGCCGGAATACGCTTGCAGGATCTCGAGATCGATCATGTCGGCGTTCCCCCCTCGGTGACCGGACCAAGTCAGAACCGCAACAATATAGAGCTGGAAAGCTGCCCCGATGCGATCATCATCCGTGTCAAGGCGTCCCGCGGCTCCTCCAATATCTATGTCGTCGACTGTCCTAGCACCCAGATGAGCTTCCTCGAACTCCACGACGCTAGCGGGCCGTTCCCCCGTGGACAGAATGTGCAGTTCAACCGCTCTCCGGATACGAGCCTGGAAGAATTCTCGGCCGAGAACGGTCCCACCTCCTGGACCGAGGACAACATTTCCGCCTTTCACTCGGACCGCTGTACAATTCGACATGGACTCGTCTTCTACAACAACAGCCCCACAGGCGTTGGCGTCATGCTGGAGGGAAGCTTCAATTGTCGGGTCGATGACGTCGACGCCGTTCAACAGGGCAACGGCGCCTTCTCGGCCGTTCCGCAGGGTAAGGTCGGCAGTGGCGGTTGCGCGTTCAACCGCTGCCGGAGCCGGGACACCTACAATGAGCCGCGGGACGGCAGGGACGCCCCGACATCCAACGGCCTGTCGTTCCATACCCGGATATCAGAAGGCGCTGAAAAGCACAGTGTTAGGGACTGCTGCGTCTACGCGCTCGCCAATCCCCGCAACATCATCTGGGACAGTGCGGCCGTGCATGCCGGTTGGTCCATCGAGCGCAAGGTATTTGATCCCAGACCGGCATTGCGGCTCGCCTTCAACTGGCAGTGAGCTGAGAGTGCGCTGGCGCGTCGCCTCCGACCATGCCCTACCGACGACGACGCCAAAAGAGAAACAGGTCTGCTAACATTGACCGCGACGGGGACATCCCAAGCGTCCACAGAGGCGCTGATGCAAGAATCATGCGTCCCGTCGTCGTGCTCGTATCGATAGGTGTGTCGACGATGCGAAGACCGACATCCTTGCTGCCAAGTCTTTCGATGAGCGCCAGCACTTCGCGGGTTGTGCGCGCAACACGGTACGGCTTCGTGACCGCAATCACGTCTCCTTTCCTGGCACATTCGATCGCCCTCTCCAGCTCCGGCGTCGAACCGAATATGCTAGTCTTCTCGCAGAAGTAGTTCTCGGCTCCCAAGCGGGCAAGATAAAGCTTTTGCGCCTCCAGCCTGGCAGCGGGTTCGAAGGTGTTGATACGACAGTAGCCGATGATCATCGCATTCCCCAATCGTAAGAAGCTTTCAGCAAGGGTCCAAGGTGCCCGACGAAGCCGCTGACGATCTGCGAGCCTGAATGCTGCCGCGGCTCGGCAGTCCCTTTGTCATCTTCCATGTCCGGAGAGATCCGCGAGCTCGAGATATTGCTTTGCGACTCCCTGTGCATCGAACCGTCCCACCCACTGGCGGGCACCTGCCGACAAGCGCGACCAAAGGTCATCATCGTCCAGCACCGCCTTTAGTGTTGCGGCCATCGCCTCGGGCTGCGGTTCGACCACTGCCCCATTCACGCCATCCGCGAGGAGATCCCGGCTGAGCCTTGAGGTCCCGACGATGGGTGTGCCGCTGGCGATCGCCTCCATCACCGTTGCTGAGGCGACAGGAACCGTATAACGCGTGGGGAAAGCGGCGACGCGAACGCGGCTGTGTAGCTCGCGAACGCGTGCTCCCTCTGCCATGCCGAGAAGGACTACGTGCCCCCTTATCGGTTCAGGAAGAGCATCGACCGCCTCCCTCACCGGTCTTGTGATGTCACCCGTCACGTAGAGCCTTACGGATGGGTCGTTGAGGGCGCCGAATGCCCGGATCGTCGCCTCCGGCACCTTGTAGGGCGAGGTGCCGGCATGGAGGATTGCCCGCTCGCGCTCTGCCAGCCCACGAGACGCATATGACTGGTGATCGATGCATTTGGGAATTTTCACGATTTGGTCTCTTGGCAGCCCAAGATCTCGCACCAGTTCCTCCTGAAGCTCGGTTGTGGAGGCGACGACGTAATGGCAGCGCCGCATGCTCGCGCGTCGAATGGCTCGCCATGCTGGCGCAAGCGCCCCTTTCCGCCTCTCGAGATCGTGAACGATCTGGACGATCGTGCCACGCAGCGGTAGCGGCATCGTCTCGCTATGGATGACAAGGTCCGGCCGGAACTGGTTGATGATACCGATCGCCCGCAGCCATGCCGCGACTGAGGCCGGTCCGGTCAACGGCGTGCGGCTCAATCCGATTATCGGCAACTCGAGGCGAGGCGAAAGAAGTCGCTGGAATTTCGCGCGGCTTTCGAAGGTGCCGACCACGATCTGCACCTGGTGCCCCAGTTCGAGCAACGCCTGGGCAAGTGCCACAATGAAGATGCTCACGCCATCAGGTGAATCCAAAGGTTCGCGCCGGGTCAAGACAATGCGCATTCGATCAAACCGTCACAAATAGGTGCCTGCGGGCGGCCACAGCCTCCGTGGCACCGTATTTCAGCAATGGAAGCAAAAGAGGACCTCTCCGAAGTATGCGAGGTGGCAGGATCGATCCTCGGCGCAAATCGATAAACGACAAATGGGAGTAACCCGCACTGCGCTCGTTGACGCGTGAAAGCTTGATCTGCCCTAAAATCGGTTCCTGCCGGCGCATGTTCCGGCTCACCTCACGACACTGCCGCGAAGGCCCGGATCGGGCGCCTGACCAGGGGTTCATAGATGGCCATCAACCGATTGAAGTTTGCTTCGGGCGTGTACTGCTCCTGATAGGCGGCATAGGCCCGGCCTGCCATTTGCTCCAAGGCAGATCGGTTTGAAAGCGCCCAGCGCACCTGATCGGCCAACGCGCCGGCATTACCGACAGGAACGACAAGGCCGGTGACGTCTGGCTCCACGACCCCTTTGATCCACGGCAGCTCCGAGCAGATGACCGGCAGGCGGCTTGCGAAGGCCTCGATGACGGTCATGGGAAACAATTCATACCCTTTCGACGGAAAGAGCAGGAATGCTGCAGCCTGCATCTCCTTCAGCACCGTCTCGCGCGACTGACGCCCGAGATATTCCACGCGCTCGCCCGCAGATTGCTCGACGAGCGGAGCCAACGGCCCGTCGCCGATGATCCGCAGCGGATAGTCGATCTCCTTCCACGCCTCGAGCAGCGTGGCCACTCCCTTGTGGTGCTCATCCAGTCGTCCGACGAACAGCCCTCCATTGCGACGAAGGTCACCGAAGATCGGCGGCCTGGCAACGGCATTCGGCTTGACGACGATACGTTCGGCCGGCAGGCCGCCTTCCACAAGCTTGCGCTTGGCCCAGTCGGTAAGGGCAATGAAGCGGTCGACCTTGCGGGACCAGGTGCCGGCTCTCTTGTGAAACTCGACCATTGCGGCAAGGGCGAGCGTGCCCGCCAGGGAATTCCTGTAGACCTTCTTCGGAACAGTCCACCAGCAGGCGTGGCGCAGACTTCGCTCCCGAAGCCTCTCATCGGGATAAAGCAGGGCGCTGGGACAGAGAATCCTGAAATTGTGCAAGGTCATTACTGATGGCACGCCGGCCTCGCGGCACGCATCCAGGATGGAGGGGCTCAGGAGAGGAAAGAAATTGTGGATATGGACGATATCCGGTGAAAATTCCGCCAATTTTCGGGACAGGGCCCGCCGTGAATGAGGGTTGTAGATAACGCCCAGGGCGGTAGAAATTCTCCGCGCGACCCGCACGATATCGTCATTTGTGGCGGAGAAGAGCTCGACGTCGACCCCATTCTGCTTGAGGCACGCGAGTTCCTCCCGAACCACGCTGTCCTCTCCGGCCCTAATCTGGTAGAAATTATGAACCATTAAGACGCGCATTGCAGTCCGCCCCGTCCGAATCTCAATTCGGCATCTCGGACGGCCGTGGCGACGACGCGACGGCTCCGGAAAAGTCGGCCTTTGGCAAAACGACCTCCACAACGTCGCCGGGCGCAAGCCCGAGATCTTCGCTGGCGCGGAGCCTGCGCTCGTTGAATGGAAAGGCCACTGACTTGAACCGCTCCAACCAGCGCCAAGTTCACCTCGCCGTCCACTCCGATCAGCAATCGCTGCCTGAAATCAGGAATACCGGGGACCGATATTTCCAGCGTATCTCCGGGCTGTAGCGTGTAGTCGGCAAGTGCCGCTGTCGGAAGCAGAGCGATGGCGCCAGCGAGCGAAGCGAGGCGGGTCGAAGCCATGGTCATCGGCAGCGCCGACAACAAGAATCTCAACAGCTTCATGGGTCACCCAACGGGTTGCCCCGTATCTCTACGGGCGACATAGCACGGGTTTCTCCGGCGCGGGCGAACCTGCGCAGTGGATGGCCCTATGCTACCAGAGGAGGCATAGCCGAGGCCGAGGCAAAATGGCTGGCTCGCTGGCTCTTTCGAGGCACTCCTCATGGAACCGGCACGGCGCCGCCGCATGAGCGGGCACATCAGCGGACGGCTCTCCTGCTCCTGCCGCGCCAAAATCGGTACAACGCGTTCCCTTCCGATAGCCCGTCTATGTCGGGTGGGCCGCATCCATGTTCGTTCCAATGTATGAACAAGCACAATGCTGCGTTCGATCCGGTTCAACTGGAGGAAGTTCCACAGCCAAGGCCGGAACGCTGGCGCGAAGCGCAATCAAATAGCCGTATGAGAAAGCAATTCCCACAATCTGTAGAGGGCTCTCCAGGGCCGGATTGACGAACATGGCGAGGAAAATCGTGATGAAGACCGTGGACGCATGATTGCGAACACCGCGTGGCAGTCGATTTGGCGGGAAGGCCACCAAAATGGCAGACACGATCAAAATGAAACCAATGACCCCCGTCCGCAATATAGCTTGAAAGAACGAATTGTGAATTCCTGTCGAGAGTATCTCAAGCATTCTGGCATGCGTAATATTCCTGGTGTCGGGAAGAAAGGTAATATCCTCGAATCCGGGAAACTCGTATCGCCATCGGACCGATTCCTTCCCAAATCCGATGCCAAACCCGTATGTATCCGCAAGGGATGAGAGTGCGTCCGAAATGAACGCGAGTCTGATCCCGGAGTTCGGGTCCAGAGCAAAGGTTTGAGGTATGAAGTTCAACCCGACTGCATAGGCCGAAGTCAGTGCGGTCGCCAAAGCTGCGGCCATCAACCGGCCGGGCACGCCAATTAGAATGACGATCACCGTGACCGCAAGCACCTTGAACTGAGCCAAGGGGCTGGCGAGGGCTATTCCCAAAAGGAGCAAAATGCCGCCGTATCGGCGCCAGTCGTTCGTCAGAAAAATACCGCCTGCAATGAAAAACACGGCAATGACCATGTTGTTGATCAGCGCACCATAAAGAATCACTATCGCGGCTTGCCCAGATGCGCGCGGATATTGCACGTCCTGCTGAAACATCACCGCCGGCGCGACAACGAGAGACAGGAACAGGAAAACGGGTGCACCAAAAAAGGCATTGCCGCTCATCAGCCTGCGGCGGAAATAAGCCTTGGACGCCCATGCGACGGCGAAGAATCCTACAATCGGGACGATTTGCCTTGTGACTGCTTCTTGAAGGAAGTGAACCTGCCAGGAATCCGGCATCAGCCTGTATCTGGACAGCAGGGCAATGAAGAGGCAGAAGGCGGTGTAGACCGCGAGCAGACGAGGCGGCACCGTCTGCCGCAGCAAGGCATAGGCCAGACAGACACCGACCGGGACCACTATGAAGAAAAGGCCAAGCAGGCGCAGGGATATTGCGAGGGCGCAGGCCAGCCAAATGCCCGAGAGAAAGAGGGTGTAGTCGAGCACGTCAGGGGAATGGCTGCAAACGAGGTCGACCGGCTTTGAACCCTTCCTGCGTGACAATGTCGCTGGCGAGGTCATGGCCTGTATTCCCGGTTAGGACTGAAAGCCGCACGGTTCATCCTGGTCAAAATTACTGCCGAGAGTTTCTCTGCAGGGATGATGCGCAGGGTTCCCTCGAGGCGATCCGCGAAAGTGCGGCGTGCCTGCAGCACCAGGAGGACCTCGCTGATGACGCCCATGGCCGCTTCCAGATCAGCGGTGCGGTCGGTGCTGTGAAAATCAACTACTATACAACTGTATTCTTGCTGCAGATGCTGGAGTGCAGCGGAGATGGAGAGCGAGGCATTCAACTCGGAGATTGACCCCGAGGGCCTGAGAACCAGAACTTCCAGCCCTTCCTGATCGGCGGGAATGGTGGCAAACGCCCTGGCGAGCTTGCGACCTGGCTCCGCGTTCAGCATTGGCTGGTCCATTGATGGCTTTTGCCAATTGGCATCAACAAGCAGTGTCTTTTGCCCGGTCGCCGCAATGACCCTTGCGAGATGAACCGCCACCGTGGAGCTTCCGGACTTGGCGAGGGGTGAAGCAACGCCGATTACAAATCCGCCTTGGCGGTCCTGAACTCCGCGCATACGGCTGGCAATCTTGCTCAGCGAGCTGTGAAGCTCGGGAGCGTCCTTTGAGTAGACGGGCTGCAAAGACTGCTCGCATGGCCCCACAACATTCCACCTGCGGCGGGGAATTCTGCGGATCCCTACAATCCGATCAAGGCCGGTCGACCTGTGCACATCCTCGACCGTTATCAGGCGGTGGTTCATTGCTTGCCTGATCAATGCATGACCAACGCCGGCAACCCCACCGGCCATAACGGAGAGCGCTACCATCAGGACCGTTGGCGGCCAACTGCGTTGGCGAGGCGGTTCGGCGGGCGTGATGACCCTTGCGCTCGGGATCAGCGACGAGGCGCTAAAATCGGAGTGCGTCCGCTGCAGAAGGGTACTGTAAAGCGAGCGATAAACCTCGGCCGCGCTCTGCTGCTCGCGGATAAGGACTTGTGCCCTCTCCGCAGATTCAGGGTCCGATGGGAGTTCCGTCAGTGATTCGGTCACAAAAGCCTTTTCTCGAAGTTCAGCCAGCCGCTTGTGCAGATCAGATGTTTCTTCCGCGCGAGCCGCCTGCCGGCGTTCGCGCTGATTTCCGATGTAACCGTCGGCGATCGCGTTCGCGAGCATGGCCGAGAACTGAGGATCGGAAGAGGTGACCCCGATCTCGACGGCGGTGGAGGAACCCATCTGAACAACGGAAAACGCGCGCCTCACAAGGACCATCGCCTCATACCTAATATTTGGCTCCGCCGTCGGCATTTCGATGCCGAAGAGAGACCCCAATTGGCCCCGCACATAGCTGGAGATCCGGGTGCGCAAGCTGTCATCCGTCACAAACTCTTCGTCTTCCGCTAAGCCAGTGTGGTCAACAACGCGTCCGACGACCTCGTCCGACTGAATGACCTGTATCTGGCTCTCTACATAGACCCGCTCATCCGCCTGAGCTTCGCCCGGTTGCGGAGCCGGCGGAGATGAAAGGAGGATCGTCGCATAGGCGGTGTAATATCCAGGCGAAAGGACCGTATATGCGCCGCCGACACCAAGGCTCACAACCATCCAAAAGAGGCAAAGGCGCCAACTGCGCCGAACAAATCTCAAGATGTCTTTCGCGGTCAACTCGTCGCGATCCTTGGGAGGGATCGGCTGGTGAGGCGACCCGGACGGCTGAACGACAAAGTGATCGGTGGCGAACATCCAGACTCTCCTACGACCGGAAACGATCGGCCTCGTGCTCCAACGCCGCGGATTGGGACGCCGGCGGATATCCTCGCACCCGACCTTTGTCGCAAGCCGCCGCCGTGCGAAGGACGGCCGCTCCGCCAATGAGGAAGAAGCCGGCTGAAACCACCAGCACGACGACTTCCTTCGCCACCATCGCGTAAACAATGGCTTGCTCCGCCATGACGAAAGACAAAAAATATGTGGCCACCAGGAATACTAGCAGACCGGATACGTTAAGGACGGCCCATTCATTTTCATAGCCGTAACTGAACATGAATATATTTGATGTGAACGTATTTATGTTCATCAGCAATGGTATAATGGCCATTGCGCGCACGATAGGTATCGCTCCTGAAAATTCATCTCCGAAGAGGATCAATATTATATATGGAGCAACAAATAACATTCCGATACTAATCGTCATCCCGCCTGCTACGGTGAATAATGACCTCCTTATTAGTCGTATCCCGGCAGCAGGTTCGAAATGAGCGTAGTATGAAACCCTCGGTATGAAGGTATCCATAAGCAACTTGAAAAATATCCGCGCGGCTAGTAGGAATTTTTCGGCGACAGAATATTGTCCGGCTGCGACATAACCTTCGAAATGCCCGACAAGGGCGACAGGGAGGGTGACGAGGGCAGTCTCCACGGCTAAGAAGAGGCATCCCCTCCAGCCGTTGCGCAGCTGCATTCCAATCGTCGAAAGCGTCACGGACCTGAAGCCGCCGAACCCAATCGGAAGGATGAAAGGTAAGCAGATGACGCCACTGAGGACGGGAACTGCGCTCTGGATGGCAACGGCGAGCGCGACCTGGTCAGGTGATGCGACCATGGTGACGAAACAGACGAGCGCCAGAACGCGAGCAACAACCACCGCGACGGTCGCCTGCCAGGCGCGTTCCAGGCCGACGAAGAGCCAGGCCGGAAAAATAATGCCGCCGGCGGCCGAGAGCATCGCGCACAGGAATGTCGGCCTACTGAGCGCCAGGACGTCGCCGGCCAGCACAAGGCCAACCAGGCATACGGCAACGAACAGCACTGCCTTGGTGGCCATGACCTGAGCAACGAGTGACGCGATCGCCGCCGGCTCGTATCGAAGGGAAGCAACCCTGCGCTGCGCGGTCCAATGAAATCCATAGGCCACGACGGAGGCAGCGAGTTGTCCGATGGCGAGCGCATACGCGTACTGCCCGAAACTCATGGGCCCAAGGACACGCCCGGCATAGGGCAAGATGATCAGCGGCTGCAGGACGTCGGTGACATGCAGGACAGCCAGACTGGCGGCCTGTTTGCTCAGAGTCATGGTAGCCTCCAGTCAGGTGCCTGTCGAGGCAATGCAAACCACACAGTCCAGATATGGCAGCGCCGCCTCCCAGCAGCAGCGCCAAAGAACAGCCGGCCGTGAAGGAGTTGGCGCGGATCGGCAATACGGCGGTCCAAGTGTGTTCACTGGTTCCGCCTCCCTCTAACCGTCACGAAGTCTGCGCCTGGGAAGCAGCGATGCCTGCAGCAAAGCCAGGATGAACAGGCTGTTCGTCACGAGATACCTGCTCGCCAGGCGGCGGGGATCCTGGAAGAGCCGGTGCAGCCATTCCAGCCCGCTCTTCTGCATCCATTGCGGCGCCCGCTTGACGTCTCCGGCGTGGAAATCGAAAGCTGCTCCTACCCCCAACATGACCGCATTGACCCGGCCGCGATGCGCCTGCATCCAGCTTTCCTGCTTGGGACATCCGAGCCCCACCCACATGATCCTCGCACCGGACTGATTGATCATTCTGACCACTGCCTCATCCTCCTCGGCCGACAGAGGGCGGAGCGGAGGGGAGTAAGAGCCCACGATGTTTATGCCGGCAAACTCGGTTCGAATGCACTGTTCGAGACGCTGGAGGGTGCCCGGGCTGCCGCCGTACAGGAACATTGCCGAGCCCAGTTCCGATGCCCTCCGGCAACAAATCCACATCAGGTCCGGTCCGGCGATGCGCGGCTGATCCGCGTGTCCCTGCCGTCTCAGCATCCAGGCCACCGGCGCTCCATCCGGCGCGACAAGGTCGGCGCTATCCATCGCTTCGGCATGGGCGCGATTGCGGCGGGCGGTGACGACACTGTGGGCATTGCACAGGAAAACCGTTCGGCTCTCCCGCCGCAGGGCCCAGTCGAAGACGCAGTTGACTGCCTGCGCCAAGCCCAGGGCGTGCACGGGTACCCCAAGCACTTGCTCGCGCACCACTCCCTGATCGATCGCGAGCTCTGTCATGCCACCCTCGATTGCTGCAATGGTGAGCCATCATCACAGCGTGCGAGCACTTCGAGTTCAATTGCTATTCCGAACGGGAAGCTGGCGGGCGGCGCTCATTGGAGGTACTTAAAAGGAATACCTGTCCGAACCGGATAGACAGGTAACAGAATGCACCGATTGCATGGGCGACAGTTTTCTTGTCCGCCAGGAGGACCAGCGATGGTTTGGCAAGAGACTGGCATCATGGACGAGCGGCTTCGGTTTGTTGTGGAGTGCTTGGCGGGCGATGAGACGATGAGCGAGTTGTGTGCTGGCTTCGGGCTATCGCGCAAGACCGGCTACAAATGGCTTGGTCGCTATCGTGCGCTCGGCCCGGAAGGTTTGCCTGATCTGCCGCGGGCGCCGCTCAATCATGGCCGGGCGACGGCTTTGGATCTGGTGGAACAGATCGTTGCGGCCAAGGAGACGCATCCGCTGTGGGGACCGAAGAGATCGTAGCACGGCTGAAGCGCATCGCTCCCGAGTTGGCCTGGCCATCGGCCTCGACGGCTGGGGCGATCCTTGCTCGGCACGGCCTTGTCAGCGTCCGCAAGCGGGCACGGCTGCGGGCCTGCGGCAACGGACCGTGACCGCAAGCCGAGGCACCGAACGCGGTGTGGACGTGTGATCACAAGGGCTGGTCCGGACCCGTGACGGGTGGCGCTGCGAGCCGTTGACGGTGATGGATGCGTCGAGCCGCTACCTGTTGGCGCTCGAGGCGACGGGCTCGACGGCGGATGACGAGGCTTGGCCGGTATTCGAGCGGCTGTTTGAGGAGCATGGGCTGCCGGATCGGCTCAGAAGCGATAATGGCCCGCTCTTCGCGTCGGCCGGCGTTACCGGGTTGACGCAGCTTGCGGTGCACTTCATCAAGCTCGGCATCACGCTGGAGCGGATCGCGCCCGGCAAGCCGCAGCAGAACGGCCGCCACGAGCGCTTTCACCTGACCATGCTGCCGCTGGCCGAGGCGCCGCAGGCCGACAGAACGGCCCAGGGGCAAACCTTCGAGGCTTTCCGGCACGCCTACAATGAGGAGCGTCCGCATGAGGCGCTGGCCATGGACACCCCGGCGCAGCATTACCGCGCCTCGACTCGTGCCATGCCGACGACACCGCCCGAGCCCGACTATCCGGCCCAGGCGGCGGCGCGCAGCGTGCGCCACGATGGCGAGATCAGGCGGAACGGCGGCCTCGTCCACGTTTCCAAGGCGCTGGCCGGCGAAGCGGTCGCCGCCGAAACCGAGGATGGTGAATGGGCGCTCCGCTTCCACGCCCATCCACTTGGCATCATCGATACCAGGCGCATGAAGCTGGTGCGCCGCAGCGCCGCGGGTTGCCTACGGCATTGTTGTCGGGCGACACCGTGACGATCTTGACGCCGATATGGCGACCTGCCGGCGTGCCGGCCGCAACGGAGAGAACAAGGGATATTCCTTTTAAGTACCTCCGATGAGCGCCGCCCGCCAGCTTCCCGTTTCGGAATAGCAATTGAACTCGAAGTGCTCGCACGCTGTGATGATGGCTCACCATTGCAGCAATCGAGGGTGGCATGACAGAGCTCGCGATCGATCAGGGAGTGGTGGCATGTCGCAAAAGTTCGCGGGATGATGCCCTCTGGTTGCAGCCTAAAGAATTCACGCAGGATTATCTGGCATCGCTTTGCATCGCATTGGCGCAGATCGATACGGACGCCGTGCAGGAGGCGATACAGTTGCTGCGCGCCGTACGCGATGCGGGCGGCACAGTCTTCGTCGCCGGCAACGGCGGCAGCGCAGCGACCGCCTCCCACTGGGTCAATGACCTCGGTAAGGCCACGAAACGCTCGGGAAGGCAGCCAATCCGGGTCATAGGCCTGACAGACAACGTCTCCTGGATGACGGCGCTCGGCAATGACGAAGGCTACGAGCGTATCTTTGCCGGCCAGATGGAGAACTTCGCCAAGCCGGGTGACCTGCTCATAGTGATTTCAGCCAGCGGGAACTCGCTTAATCTCGTGCGGGCAGTCGAACTCGCTCGCGAAAGGAAGGTAACCACCATCGGTATTGTCGGTTTTGACGGCGGCACGCTTAAAGCGCTCGTCGATCAGCCAGTATGGGTGAGGTCCGAAAAAGGCACCTACGAACTCGTCGAGGACGTCCACGCCGCGATCTGTCATGCCATCACGCGATACCTCATCGCCGACCGACCGGAGCGCGGTCAATGAATATTGTCCTGCCGAGCTCTCCCTGGCTGCAAAAGGCAGATGTCGAAGGCCGCACCTACAGCCGGCCGCGCCAGGCGGTCATCCTGGCCGGCGGGCGTGGCACGCGCATGCGGCCGATCACACTCGATCGCCCGAAACCAATGGTGCCGGTGCTCGGCCGCCCTTTTTTGGAATACCAGATCGAACAGCTGCGGCAGGAGGGGTTCGAAAGGGTTCTTCTTCTACTCGGGTATTTGCCCCATGTCGTGATGGACCATTTCGGCGACGGCAGCAGGTTCGGCCTCAGTATCGAATATGCCGTCACCCGTCCCGACGACCTCACCAGCAGCCGGGTATCCAATGCCCGTCACCTCATAGATCCGTGCTTCCTGCTGCTGTATTGCGACAATTACTGGCCGATGCGCATCGAGCGGCTGTGGCAACGCTTCTGTGCGGCCGGCAAGCCTGGAATGATCACGGTCTACAGCAACAAGGACGGCTATTCACGCGGCAGCGTGATCCTTGATGCGAACGACAATGTGACCGTCTTCGACCGGCTCCGCACCACGCCCGGGCTGCAGGGAGTCGAGATCAGCTATGCCATACTGACCGATCTCGCCCTCGAACTCCTGCCCGACGAGGACACCCTCTTCGAGGAGGCCATCTACACGCCGCTCGCGACGCAGCATCGGCTCGCCGGCTTCGTGAGCGAGCACCGCTATTACAGCGTGGGCTCGATCGAGCGTCTACCCGCGACGGAGCGCTTTATGAGCCGCGAAAAAACCATGCTCGTAGATAGGGACGGCGTACTCAACTGCAGACCGCCACGGGCTCAATATGTGTGTTCATGGGACCAGTGGGAGTGGGTTCCGGGTGCAAAGCAGGCGTTGGCCCTTCTGAACGAGGCCGGCTACCGCATAGTCATCATCTCCAACCAGGCAGGGATAGCGCGCGGAGCGATGACCGCCGCTGATCTCGAGGCGCTTCACCAGCGCATGTGCGCGGAGTCCGAAGCCGTCGGCGGCAAGATCGCGGAGATCTACCACTGCCCACACGGCTGGGACGACGGCTGCGACTGCCGCAAGCCCAAACCCGGCATGCTGTATCAGGCACAGCGCGACTTTGATCTCGATCTCACACGCACACTCTTTGTCGGCGATGACGATCGTGACCGTCAAGCGGCCGAAGCCGCAGACTGCCTATATGCGCAAGTAAGCGAGCAATGCTCGCTTCTGGACCTCACCCGTCAACTCCTTTCGAAAGCGGAGCACGGCAGACATGAATGAACCAACACGCGTTCTCGTCACCGGACACAATGGATATCTCGGTTCTGTCATGGTGCCCGTGTTGCAGGCGGCGGGCCATGAGGTGGTCGGGCTAGACATAGGATATTTTCGTTCGTGCACCCTGGGAGCCGACAATGCCAGTGTGCCCGAGATCACAAAGGATCTGCGCGCCATCGAACCCCCGGATCTGCAGGGCTTTGACGCGGTGATCCATCTGGCGGCACTCTCGAACGACCCGATCGGAAATCTCAACGCGGATTGGACGAGGCAGATCAATGAGGAAGGGACAGTTCGTCTGGCCACGATGGCCAAGGCGGCGGGCATCCGGCGGTTCCTATTTTCCTCCTCTTGCATCATGTATGGCATGTCGGAAGCCGCCGTCGTCGACGAAACCGCCCCGCTGGCGCCGCAAACAGAATACGCAAGATCGAAGGCTGTTGCCGAAGAAGCGCTGCGCGCCCTGGCGGACGACCGGTTCTCGCCCGTCTATTGCCGCAACGGCACCGTCTATGGTCTCTCGCCGCGAATGCGCTTCGACACCGTGCTGAACAATTTCATGGGCAGCGCCTTCACCACTGGACGTGTCGAAGTCCATAGCGATGGCACGCCATGGCGGCCCCTGGTTCATGTCCAGGATGTCGCGCGCTATTTCAAATTGATGCTGGAGGCGCCGCTACAGGACATTCACAATGAGGCGTTCAATATGGGTGTTGAAAGCCTCAATCTTCAGGTGCGCGAGATAGCGGAGATCGCCGTTGAGGCCGTCCCCGGCGCGCAGCTCACAATGACACCGAAGCCGGGCGCGGATCAAAGGACCTACAAGGCGGACTTCAGCAAGTTCTCACGGACTTTCCCGGATTTCGAGTTTCAGTGGACGGCGCGCATGCGAGCGCAGGAGCTTTACGAGGCGTTCCGCTCGATCGCACTTACATTTGAAGACTTTACCGACAAGCGCTTCACGCGGCTGCGCTGGCTCGATCATTTGCTCAAGGCGGGGATGCTCGATGATCAACTGCGCTGGCGAACGGCACAGCCGCGTGTTGCCTAATTTTCATTCCGTCGATTTTCGAGGGCAAAATATGGAACAGCTAGACGGGACCAAAGTCGTGGAGCGCCGCTCAGGACTGGACCTTCCGACCATCATCGATCGCGCCGCACAGCGTTTACCGTCTCTCGTGCTGACGCGCACTCCTTTGCGCGTCAGTTTTGCTGGCGGCGGTACTGATCTGCCCGATTTCTACAATCTCGATTGCGGCGCGGTCTTCAGCGCGGCAGTGGACAAGTACATCTATGTCACCGTCAAGCGTCACAGCGTGATCTTTAATGAACCCATCCGCTTGAACTATTCACAGACGGAGCAGGTAAACACCATAGGGGAGATCAAGAACAACATCGCTCGCGAATGCCTGCGTTTCCTGGAGATCGAACCACCAATTTACATCTCGACGGTCGGAGACATGCCGGCCTCGACGGGCATGGGGGGGTCGAGCTCGTTCACGGTGGGACTGCTCAACGCCCTGCATGCATTCCGGGGAGAACGTGTCACCCCTGGCCAACTGGCCGAAGAGGCATGTCACATCGAGATGGACATCCTCAAGGAACCGATTGGCAAGCAGGACCAGTATGCCGCCGCGTTCGGGGGCATGAACCTGTTCCGCTTCCAGCCGGGCGGCGCAGTAACGGTCGAGCCACAGCGGGTGCGCAATGGCGCCGTCGAACATCTCTTCAGCAACCTGATGATGTTCTGGACATCGCATCAGCGACCGGCCAGTTCCGTGCTGGCAGAGCAGAAGGCGAAAACGTCAAGCAATCTCGATACGCTCAGGCGGATGCGGGACGATGCCTTCATGCTTCAGGAGATCTTTTCGGAGCCCGTCATCGACATAGAACGCTTCGGTGCGGCCCTTCACGCAGGGTGGGAGATGAAGCGGAGTTTGGCGTCCCGCGTGAGCAACGCGGAGATCAATGGCCACTACGACCTCGCCAGGGATGCTGGTGCGGAAGGCGGCAAGCTGTGTGGCGCCGGCGGCGGCGGATTCCTTATGTTCGCGGTCAAGCCGGAACGCCGGGAAAGTGTCCGACGCGCACTCTCACACCTAGCCTATGTGCCTATCGGCTATGAAGTCCACGGCTCGCGCCTCTTGCATCCGGCGCAAGTCTGATGCCGTCCCGCGATCGCACAAGCGGACCGCCGGCGCGAGCAACCCTCAGGAGAGATCGTCGGAGATGCGACCCGACGTGACACTCATTTGACCAATGGATCTACGATGCTTTTCATAAAGACCGATATTCCCGGCGCCACCCTGGTGGAACTGCAGAAATTCGAAGACGAGCGGGGCTCTTTCGCACGCGGCTGGTGTTCGCGGGAGTTTGCCGAGCAGGGGCTTCCCGATCGTGTCGTGCAGATGAATATTTCATACAACAGGCACAAGCACACACTGCGCGGCTTCCATTACCAGCTGGCTCCCCATGGCGAGGACAAGATGCTTCGTTGCATCCGGGGCAGCCTGTACGACGTGCTGATCGACCTGCGGCCCCAATCGCCCACCTATAAGGAGCACCTCACGGTGGAACTTTCAGCGGCGAACGAACGAATGCTGGTGATACCTAAGGGCTGCGCGAACGCCTTTCTCACCATGGAGGACCACTCCGAGGCGACATATCTCGTCTCCGAATTCTACACACCGGCAGCCGAGCGCGGTGTTCGCTGGAACGATCCTGCCTTCGCCGTTCAGTGGCCGGTGGATGCGCCGGCGCAGATTTCTGACAAGGACCGAAGCTGGCCGGATTATGACCGCTAACCTTTCGCCGCCACGACCTTTTGAGGAGCAGCACAGGGGAAACGTAAATGTTCATTGTCGACAGGGAGTTGGAGAGGCTCCAGGCTCAGGGGCGGCCAATTCGCGTGGGTATGGTGGGGGCCGGCTTCATGGCCCAAGGCATCGCGCTTCAGATGCTGCGATATGTCCCAGGCATAGAGCTCGTGGCGATTTCCAACAGGCACGTGGAAAAAGCGCGAGATGCCTATGCCGCTGCAGGCGAAGACGATGTGACGGAGGCGACCAGCACCAAAGCGCTTGAGGATCTCGTGGCGCGCGGTCGCCGCGCGATCACGGCGGACCCGATGCACATTTGCGAGGCCGACGGCATCGACGTCATCGTCGAAGCGACAGGCGCGATCGAATTCGCTGCCCACGTCACAATGCGCGCGATCCGGCACGGCAAGCATGTCGCCCTGATGAATGCCGAGCTCGACGGCACGATCGGACCGATCCTGAAAGTGTATGCCGACCGGGCAGGAGTGGTCCTCACCAATGTGGAGGGGGATCAGCCCGGTGTAATCATGAACCTCTACCGTTGGGTCAGGGGCCTGGGCATACGTCCGGTGCTTTGCGGGAACATCAAGGGCCTGCACGATCCCTACCGAAACCCGACGACCCAGGAGGGTTTTGCCAAGAAGTGGGGGATGAAGGCCCCGATGGTCACCTCCTTCGCGGACGGCACGAAGATCTCGTTCGAGAACGCCATCGTAGCCAACGCCACAGGCATGCGGGTGGCGAAGCGCGGCATGTACGGGCCTGTTGTCGAGCCTGGTAGCCCGATCCAGGGGGCGGTCGGCTGGTATCCGCTCAATCAGCTCCTCGAGGGGCCGGGGATAGTTGATTATTGTGTCGGCGCCATGCCCAACCCCGGCATCTTCGTTCTTGGCACCACAGAGGATGCCGTAGAGAAGCACTATCTCTCACTCTACAAGATGGGGCCCGGACCGCTCTACTGTTTCTATTGGCCTTATCATTTGTGTCATTTCGAGGTGCCCTCCACGGTCGCGAGAGCCGCAATATTCCGCGATGCTGCGATTGCGCCCCTGGGCGCACCGACCGTTGATGTGGTGGCCGCCGCCAAGCGGGATCTTAGTGCCGGAGAGATCCTCGATGGCCTTGGACATTACATGACCTACGGGCTCTGCGAGAACGCGCTGACGGTGCACGCCGAGCGGCTTGTGCCGATCGGGCTCGCCGAGGGCTGCCGGCTGCTGCGCGACGTGAAGCGGGACGAGGTGCTCGGCTATGACGACATTGAGCTTCCGGTCGGGCGGCTTTGCGACGCGCTGCGCCGGGAGCAGGATCTTGCCTTCTTCGGCCGCTCTGCAGCCTCCCTGCGCCGCGAGGTTTCTGCGACCGCTTAGTTAGCGGAACTCCAGTTGTTCCGCCGACCGAACCCCGAGAGTTGAGATGGCCGAACCGATGGCGCGAACGTTATCCGATTTACATTGCCTGACGCATGCTGCCGCGCTTTGCCTCCTCTTTGTGGGTACGACTTTCCTGGCCCTTAACCCGGATTGGATCGATAGGCCCCTCGCAAAGGCCGTCAACACCGTAGCGAGCAATCAGCCCTTCGCCAGCCGGCTCGCTTTCGGTGCCGTCTACCCAACAACCGAGGGCGCTATAGCTGTGTCCTTGCTTTGGTATTGCTGGTTCGCCCATGACGGGCCGGAATCGAGGGCAAGGCTGGTGAGCGGCGTCTGCGCAGCTGTCCTCGCGGCGCTCGTAGCGCATTTCCTGCAGCGCAATCTGCCGACGACGCCAAAGCCGATTTTTGACTCCGCACTTGGGATTCATATCCCGGATGTTCTGGGCGACGCTGCCGTTCTGCGCTCAGCGCCGTTCGCCGGCACCCCCGGGTTCCCCAGCGAGCGAGCGGTTCTGTTCGCGGGTCTAGCGATCGCCATTCTTCTCGTTCACTTCGAACTCGGACTCCTCGCCCTGGCCTGTACCTTGGTGGTAGAGCTTGCGCGAGTCTACTTGGGGCTGCATTACCCGACCAATGCTCTGGGTAGCCTCGCCTTGGCCGCGACCTTGGCATGGCTAGCACAAACGCGACCGAGCCTTGAACTCGGCGCCCTGGTTCTCCGGTGGGAGCACGGCGCCCCGCCAAGCTTCTATCTGTGCAGCTTTCTGGCCTCATACGTTGTTGTTGCGTTCCAGGACTTGCGCGAACTTGCCAAAGGGCTTCTCCAGTAGGAACTGGTGTGAAGCCGGCCAGCGGACACGACGACCTCGAATTTATCGTGCGTGCATCGCCGGGCTGGAAGCGTCATCTTGGCCAAACAACAACAATCATGCTGAAGGGTGTTCGCAACAGCGGCGAATTACCTCAATGCAAGGGATCAAAACATAAGCATCCGGCAAGCTGTATAAGGCCCCTCTACGGCTTCCACTGGCCCTATCACCTCTGCCATTTTGAGATACCCAAATACATTGCGCGCGCCGCGCTGTTCAACAAGCCCGATCTCTCCGCTCGGCGAACCCAGGTCAATTTCGTTGCAACCGCCAAGGCCGATTCGCACTGCCCGCCCTTCCTGCGTTCAGCTCCGCAACGACAGGATTGCCACTTCTTCGGCTCCGCAGTAGCCGGCACAACCCACGGACAAGGGCATCGGCATAGGGACTCGTGAGCCGGCGCTCGCAGCGGGGCGGCTACTTCCTATGCAGTAGGGCGAAGACATTGGCCCAGCCCAAGGCGACGCTCCCGCAGCATCTGTTACGAACGCCGAGCGATGGGATTACCTCCTTTTGCTGGAGCGCCTGCTACAATGGCACTCTGGTCGCGGGAGGGAATTGATGTAAAATTCACAGGGCGATAGCCGCTCCGCGTTACGCCAGACTGAACCCATCTGGCGCTCTGGTCCATTTTGGACACGGTGAGGACGGCGCAGTCAAGCGGAACAGCTACAATAAATAAGCCAAAGGCACTATTGATGTACAATCCAGATTGGCTCCGGTATTGTAAGCGCGTTGTAAGAGCGGCCTTAGGATTCGATCATCTTCTCCGGCCCGAATGCTCCGTTCCTACACAAAAACTCGGCTCCGCATATGGAGGTTGGGTGGTTGCGGTCGAGCCTCTTCTAGATGCTCCCGCCCCTATTGTTCTTTCATTTGGCTTAGGGGACGACATTTCATTTGATCAGGAAATCAGCAAAGTATTCGGTGCAAAGGTCTTTGGGTTTGATCCGACTCCGGCCAGTCTTGACTGGATTGCCGCTCAGGAATTACCCCCCACTGTGCGGATCTACCCCTTGGGAATATCTAATTTCGACGGGGAGCAGACGTTTTCTGTGTCCGAAGATGATACACGCAGCAATTTTTCCACGAAGATGGTTACAGGCAAGAGCATTGTCTGCAACGTGAGGCGATACTCTACTATCCTGGATATGCTCGGACTGGCAACTATAGATGTGCTGAAACTCGACGTCGAGGGGGCAGAGCACGACGTCCTTCCAGAGGTGCTTGGATCTGATGTCTTACCGAGACAGATTCTCGTCGAGTTTCACCACTGGTGGCACCGCACTCCGGTGGAGCAAACCTACCGAACAGTGGAAGCGATAAAGGGCCAGGGTTACACCCTGTTCCATGTTTCTCCTGCGGGCCACGAATTGTCATTTTTGCTGACGCGATAACAAGCCTTTCGAGAACTTTCGACAAGCCGCCCTCGGTGGCGGGGATCGTCGGCAACAACCTGACGCCACGCTTGTCAGGTGACCCCGAGATGCAGGCCGGACGCGAACCGTTTCTCAGCAGGCATCGCCCGCGCCGGACTGGTCAGCCGACCCACATGTTCGGCATTGCCGACGGCAGCATGGCCGGCAAGCAGCTCGCGGAGAAGCGGTGGCGCAAGCGCGCTTGTGAACTGACGGCTCGCGGCAGGGCGGCTACGTCCATGCCATAGGAGCATAGGCTGAAGAGCCCAGCCAAGCAGAAAGGGGACGCACGGGAAGTAGCTGTGACGGGCATTGAGCGGTGGGGATTACCTCCTTTTGCTGGCGTGCCTCCCACAATGACACTCTGGTCGAACAAGGCGCTTTCGCCCTTCATTAAAGGAGTGTGGGGGCAGATCGTCGGTCGACGGCGCCACCACAGCCCTCAAACGATTGGATGGGACCCGATGACAGATCGCATTGCGCTCATAACTGGTGTGACCGGTCAGGACGGTGCCTACCTTGCCAGACTGCTGCTGGAGAACGGCTATACTGTCCACGGACTGAAACGCAGATCCTCCTCCTTCAATACCGAACGCATCGACGACATCTACGTCGATCCGCACGAACCAGACGCACGCTTTTTTCTCCACTACGCCGACCTGACCGATGCGACCAATCTCATCCGCATCATTCAGGAGACTCGCCCCACCGAAATCTACAATCTGGCGGCCCAAAGCCATGTCCAGGTAAGCTTCGAGACGCCTGAATATACCGGCAACGCCGATGCCCTTGGCACACTCAGGCTGCTTGAAGCCATCCGCATCCTGAAGATGGGAGAGCGGGTGCGCTTTTATCAAGCGTCAACCTCCGAGTTGTTCGGCAAAGTCCAGGAGGTGCCTCAGACGGAGAAGACGCCGTTCTACCCGCGCTCTCCCTATGCGGCGGCCAAACTCTATGCCTATTGGATCACGATCAACTACCGTGAAGCGTACGGAATGTTCGCTTCCAATGGCATACTGTTTAATCATGAAGGCCCCACGCGCGGCGAGACGTTTGTGACCCGCAAGATCACACGTGCGGTTGCCGGTATCGAGCGAGGCTTCCAGTCCGCCCTCTATCTTGGAAATCTGGATGCGAAACGCGACTGGGGGCATGCTCGCGACTATGTGGAGGGCATGTGGCGGATTCTTCAGCACGCCGAGCCAGACGACTTCGTCCTCGCCACGGGCGAAACCCACTCGGTTCGAGAGTTCGTAGAGCGTGCCTTTCGGGCAGTCGGCCGCGTCATCGTCTGGGAAGGTAAGGGGGTGAACGAGATCGGCCGAGATGGCAAGACAGGAGAGATCCTCGTCCGAGTCGACCCACGCCATTTCCGTCCGACGGAGGTCGATCTCCTGATGGGAAATCCGGCGAAAGCCCGCTCAAAGCTCGGCTGGTCGCCAAAGACGACGTTCAGCGACCTCGTGGCGGAAATGGTGGCCGCCGATCTGAAACGTCTGGAGCGAGAGAGCTGGCACAGGGACAGTAGCGTCTAGAAAGGGCCACCGGCCATGGACCACCTTATCGGCTCGACGCAAAACGGATATTTGTGCTGGCCAACGCGGCATGTCGGCTCGGGTGTAGCGCGGCGACTGGAGGAGGAAACCTGCGAGGTCCTAATGGCTCCGCGACGTTCTCGACCTTCGAAATCTGGACGCCGTGCATCGCTGGATGACAGAAACCAGGCCCGACGCCGTGGTCGTAGCAGCCGCAAAGGTCGGCGGGATTCTCGTCAACGATCGCTATCCGGCCGATTTCCTGCCCGACAACTTGCTGATCGAAACGAATGTCATCCACGCCACGTTCCGTTGTGACGTCGACAGACTGGGTTCTTGGGCTCATCCTGCATCTACCCGAAGCTGGCGCCACAGCCGATCCCGGAACACGCGCTTCTCACGGGCCCCTTGGAACCCACCAACGAGTGGTACGCTATCGCCAAGATCGCCGGTCTCAAGCTGTGTCAGGCCTACCGCCGCCAGTACGGTGCTGACTATGTTCGGCAATGCCCTGTAACCTATACGGTCCAGGCGACAACTTCGACCCGGAGAATAGCCACGTTGTCCCCGCACTCATGCGCACGACCCACGACGCGGTCCCGATCAACTATGACTGGGCCGGCCCGATCCACTGCGTGCCCGAGCATGTCCCCATCTTCGATCACCTGCGCGGTCATCGCAACATTTTCTATGGCATGGGCTTCAAAGGAACCGGCATTGCGCCTGTAGCTTTGTCGGCATCGACCGGCGGCTGGCATTAGCTCCAGAGCCGTTCCGCTATTTCGGGGTCAGGCTTGTGCGCAGCGCAATCCGGCGCAAGAACGACTTCGAGATTCGCAATCGGAATCCGGATGCGCTCACCCGTTTTCTTGCGCAGCTCACGCCGGGGGCATCTCAGGCAATAATGGTCCGACCCAGCAGTCCGCGTGGGCTGTCATTCAGCCGAGCCGAGCCGCAAATGGCCGATGGCGTGTAGGCAAGCGAAGAAACATACGGCAGGTCAATATCCCTGCATGGCATCGACCTCGATATAGAGAGGCGCTGCAGCCCCAGCTATAGACCGTTGCGGCCAGGTCAGACGGCCTCGCGATTGAGATGAACCGCAATTGAATTACGCTCCACCAAGCGGGCCGCGAGAACACGGTGTTCGAAAGGTGCGGCGTCCCGAGCCAGCCTCTTCAAGAGAAGCTCTGCTGCCGTCGCTCCGATCAGATGCGCCGGCTGCGCGATGGCTGTGATACCTTGGGCCACGAATTGCATCCAGTCGAGATCGTCGAAGCAAAGCAGCGAAACGTCTCCTGGAATCGCAAGCTTCAATGCGGAAATCGCCTCCAGAACTCCTGTCGACATCACACCATCGGCGGTAAACAGAGCGGACGGTGCATTGCGCATTGTCAGCAGATCGAGCGCCTCCTTGCGGGCTGCCTCGCTGGAATAGACCGCCACGCGGCGGATCAACTGCGGATCCGGCGAAATGCCCGCGGCGCGATGGGCTTCGAGATAACCCAACAACCGTTGCCAGCTTGGATGATGGTAGCGAACGTCGGAGCTGGAGAGATCAGCGTTTGCCACAAAGGAGCCAACATCATCGCGTTGGTCCGGCCCGAGTTCCGCCAATATTCCGATGCGGCTGTGTCCGGCGGCGATGATCGCCGCGATGCTGTTACGCGTTACAGAAACGTTGTCGACCACGACCGAATCGGTTTGCATGCCCGCCACGATGCGGTCGAACTGCACGACGGGACAGCGGGCCGCGACTGCTTCACGAAGATGATCCGGCTCGTCCAAGAAGGTCGATGAGACGACTAAACCATCGACCTGCTTTTCCAACAGCAGCTGCACCGCCTCTCGCTCGAGTTCGGCATTTTCGTCACTATTCGTAACGATAACCCCGAAGCCGCCACGGCGCGCGACGTCCCCTATTCCGCGCAGCACGCTTGCATAGAATGGGCTTTCGATGTCGCCCACGACAACTCCGATAGTCTGCGTCTTACCGGTGATCAGACCTTTGGCCAGGCGATTGGGGCGATAACCCAGCGCAGCTGCTGCGGCGCGCACCTTCTCCTGGACCTCAGGGCTGCTGTAGCCGTAGTCACCAAGAACGCGCCCAGCCGTGGCAGAGCTCACTCCAGCCCGGCGAGCGACTTCGATGATAGTTGCGTTTTTGGATCTTTGAGTCACCCAGCAAGTCCCGCCGACCATGCAACGTCGTGGCGACGAACTAGCGGCAGTTAGGCACGCCCCGCAAGGCCGAACACCGCAGCACCCGCCGTTGCGCACACCATTTGAATCACAGCACCTCCGACAGAAAGCGCCGAAGACGCGGGCTCTGCGGATTGTCGAAAAGGTCCTCCGGTCGCCCTGCCTCGACGATCCGCCCCTCGTCCATGAATACGACCTGGTTCGCGACCTTGCGGGCGAAATTCATCTCGTGTGTTACGACCACCATCGTCATCCCGCCCCGACCGAGATCGGCCATCAAGTTCAGGACGCCTTTGACCAATTCCGGATCGAGCGCGCTGGTGACTTCGTCGAACAGCATAATTTCGGGTTCGAGGGCGAGCGCACGCGCGATGGCCACCCGCTGCTGTTGCCCGCCCGAGAGATTGGCCGGCCGATGATCTTTGCGCTCCAGCAGTCCGACTTCATGCAGCCTGGCTAAGGCCGCGCCCTCAGCCTCCTCGCGCGACATGCGTTTAACTTTGCGCAGCGCCAGAGTGATGTTGGCGAGCGCGCTGCGGTCGGGAAACAGATTGAACTGCTGGAAAACCATGCCGACGCGCCGCCGGAGCTGGTCAGGGGTCTGTTTGTAGATGCTTTCGCCATCGAGCAGAATGTCACCGGCTCGACACTCTACTAGGCGGTTGAGGCAACGCAGCAAGGTGGACTTGCCCGAGCCGGACGGACCGATGAGGCAGGTGACGGTCCCGGGTTGCACTTTCAGACTGACGTCATGGAGCACCTGGACGGCGCCGTAGGCCATGTCGATATTCTTCACCTCGATGCCCCCACCCTTGAAGCGAATGGGCTGTGCTGCGGGCAACGTCGCTGCGCCCGGCACGACGGCTTCGGCAAGCTCGGTGACTTCCTTGAGGCCACTCTGCACGGCGGTGATTCGTTTGCCGACACGCATGCGCGCGTCGATGTAGTTGACGAGATGGGTCAGCGGCACCGTGATCACGAGATAGAACACGCCGGCCAGCAAGAGCGGCGACAAGTTGCCGGTCAGCACAGCCTGGTCTTGGCCGACGCGGAACAGTTCGCGTTCGGAGGCGAGCAGACCAAGGAAATAGACCAGGCTGGAGTCTTTAACATTGCCGATGAACTGGTTGACCAGTGCAGGCAGGACGCGACGGATGCCTTGCGGGATCACCACAAGGCGCATGCCTTGGCCATATGTCATGCCGAGAGTGCGCGTGGCGTCGATCTGACCACGCTCGACGCTCTGAATGCCGGCGCGGAAAATCTCCCCGATGTAGGCGCCGGCGATCAGGCTGAGCGCCAGAATGCCCAGCGGATAAGGCGATGGACCGAACAGATCTCGGCCCAACCGCGCGAAGCCTTGGCCAATGATCAGGATTGTGACAATGGCAGGAAGCCCGCGGAAGATATCGGTGTAGACTCGGGCAAGGAGTTTCAGCGGCTGGTTCTCGGAAATCCCCATCACGGCGAGTACGATACCGATCAGCGTCCCGAAAAACGTCGAGGCAAGGGCCAGGATCAAGGTGTTCTTGAGGCCGACCGTCACCATGTTCGGCAGAACTTCTGCCATCGCCTGGAAATCCAGGAAGCTGCGGGCGAAGGTGTCGAACCAGCTCATATCAAGTCCATCTACAACTCGGCCGGGCACCGTTGCTCACGGGTCCGGCCGGAAACGATAACAAATACGCGCGAATTTACTTCTTGGGCAGATATTGATCCGGCATCGGAGTGCCCGGGAACCACTTCTCGTGCAGCCGTTTCCAGGTGCCATCGTCCATGGCCTCGCGCAGGGCCTTGTTTAGCGCCTCGCGGAAGGCATCGTTGCCTTTCTTGACCACGAACCCGGCCGGCGCATCGAAGGACGGCACATTCATGGTTATCTTCAGGTTCTTATAGCGCTCCACATACTGCTTGGCCGACTCATAGTCAGTGAAATGGCCATCGATCGTTCCGTTGTTCAGCGCCGCCACCGCAGTGTTGTTGTCGGGGAATTTGACGATGTCGCCCTTCAGATTCTTCTCTGCATAGATCTCCTGCAGCGTCCCCTGGATCACGCCGATGCGCTTTCCGGCGGTGCTTTCATTACTTGTCAGTGCCGGATCCGCCGAAATGATCGACAGGTAGCCGGCGAGATAGCCGTCGCCAAAATCCACTGTCTTCTTGCGCTCCGCGGTCGTGCCGATGGCGGCGACAGCGACGTCGAAGCGACCGTTGGCGACAGACGGCAGGAGCGCCGAGAATTCCTGGCCGGTGAAAACGACCTGCTCCTCCTTGAACCCGAGCCGGCGCGCCACGTCGCGGAAGAGTTCAGCGTCGAAGCCGGTGAAGTTGCCGTTGGCGTCGGTGAAGACATAGGGTTTCGCATCGCCCATCGTCCCGACACTGATCACAGCAGGGTCAATGAGGTTGTAGGGATTGGTGGCCGCCTTTGCCTGCGTTGATGCAGCCAACGTGCTAAGTCCTGTCACAAGAGCGATAGTCAGCGCCAGACCGCATTTCACCAGTTGGCGCCTGCTTGAATTCGTTTGCATGTCTTCTCCTCTTAAGATTGGCCGAACTCGGCCTGCGATCCCACTCGACGTCTAATCCATCAAAACGCTCCTGGGCGGCGTTCAGTTAGATGAATGAGAACGTTATCACTTCGTCTAGCATTGTACATTTCTCGCGTCAATTGGTCGGGAGAATTTCGCAGCTAGACTGGTTTCCTGTGCCGTTCCGCGGAGGATCTCCACCGTAATCTTTCCAATATCGATTGCTGCCGCATGGCCGATCGCGCCGTAGTACTGACAGGTAGCAGCCGCCGCCTCTGCAGCATCGCGGAGAATATTCTGAGGCGCCTCTTCCTTAAGCAGGCCGAATAGCGTTCTGGCGATGAAGGTGTCGCCCGCGCCCAGGGTATCGACGGGTTCGACCAGCTGCGCCGGGGTGCGGTAGGAGACGGTGTCGCTGTGAAGCACGGCGCCGGCTCGACCACGAGTCACCAAAACCCACCTTGAACCACATGCAAGAAGTTCGGATGCGATTGCAGCCAATTCATTGTCGTCGAGACCATCACCCGAGACGGAGGCCAGATAGCAATGAGGCCCAATCTCGAGTCGATGTCCCGGGTCCCGCCGCGTTGAAAAATCGTAAGATAACAGTGCTTTACTCGATACCGCAGCAACCCATGGGTCTAACCCGCTGGATTGGCCAATGTGAACGGCCTCAAAGCCCGAGAGAAAATGCAGATCTTCTTGCGTCGGCGTGAACATCGAGACGCCGAGGTCGAAGTCCAGGAAGATCCGATCGGCGTTTCGGTGACCTATGAGGCAATAGGCGGTCGGCCCTTCAAGGCGCCGCAATCGGGTGACGCCCACGCGCTCGGACTTGAGTGCGGCGTGGATCAAGTCCCCTGCCCGGTCTTTGCCGATCGCCCCAACATAGGCCGACTGCCCGCCGAAGCGGCTGACATAGACCGAGACATTGAGGCAATTTCCGCCAGGATACATCTCGCCGCGAGCGAGATAACAATCGACCACGTTGTCGCCCATCGCGGCAATCTTGACCATCGCAGGACTTTCAGTTTAAAGGATATGAGAACGTTCGCACAATGGCCTGCCATTTGTCAATTGTGCGCCGGCCCAAGCTCTATCATCGAGAAGAGGACCCTCATGATTTCCGCCCTTCCCGCCGACGTAGAACGCACCCTGACCGCTACGGCGGGCAGGCAGTTTTCGCACCTGTTTCTCGTGGCGTGCGGCGGCTCGCTCTCGATCATGATGGCAGGCAAATACTTCGTCGACCGTCGCAGCGGCACATTCGCCTGCGACATCTACAACGCGGATGAGTTCGTCTGCCGAGACCCGCGACGGTTGGGACCTGACACGCTCGTTGTCCTTTGCTCGCAGACCGGAACCACCAAGGAGACCGTCCGAGCGGCCAATCACGCAAGAAATCGAGGCGCAACGACAATCGGCATGACCCTTGACCAGGTATCGCCCCTCGCGCGCGCCGTCGACCACCCTGTGGCGTACCAGGCCTCCTACACGACGGGCAAACCGATCGATGCAGCCCGCAGCAATTACGGCGTGCTCTACACGTTGCTGGCCGGCCTAATCGATGCTCGGGAGAATGCTGGGCTGACCGCCGATCTGCTGATGAGCCTGAGCCATCTTCAGCCGGCGATCGAACGTGCGCACCGGACCTATGCCGCCCGGTTTCAGGCCTTCGCACCCCGTTTCGCGCCGCGCAAAGCGATCTACACACTGGCCGGCGGTGCCAGCTATGGTGCGGCCTATTCGTACGCCATCTGCGTGTTGATGGAGATGCAGTGGTTCGACTCGCAAGCCATACACGCCAACGAATTCTTTCACGGCCCATTTGAGGTGGTGGACCGGGACGCTTGCTTCGTGGTCTTGCTGGGTTTGGACGAAACGCGGAGCCTTTCCGAACGCGCCCGCGATTTCCTTTTCAAGTACGGCAGCCGGGAAAACATCCTGGTGCTCGATGGAGCGGAACTCGACCTCAGCGGTATGTCCGAACACATCAAACCCTATCTCGTGCCCTTGGTCTTCTTCGACAGTCTATGGCGTTTTGCCTACGAGCTGGCCAGTCTGCGCGGCCGGCCAATGCTTGAGGGCCGGCGCTACATGAACAAGCTCACCGACTATTAGTTCCGCCGCACTCTGCAGCGATCCAACAACCCCCAGCCCGTCTTCTGCGAAGAAGGATTTCTCTATGACTGCATCCCCAAAGCCGCGCCATGTCGTTGTTATCGGCGCGGGCATCTTCGGCATCTCTTCTGCGTTGCACCTTGCTCGTCTTGGCGTTGATGTAACCATTGTCAACGACGGCGCGCCGGCCAACGGTGCATCCGGCCGTTCACTTTCCTGGCTGAACTCAGCGCGACGTGCCGACACTGCCTACCACCGATTGAGGCTTGCAGGCATCGACCGTTATCGGACCCTGGCCGCCACAAGGCCGGAAACGGCGTCGTGGCTTCGCTTTGACGGCGGCCTCACCTGGGATGCGGATGATGAATCGAACCAGATCGCGTCCGTCTGCCAGTTGGAGCAGGATATTGGTTATGACGCGCTTCTGCTCGGCCCTGCCGAAGTCGGTGCAGTGACGCCCGGCGTCAACGCCAGCGCAATCACCCCGCAGGGTGCCATCTTCAATCCTGGCGAAGGATGGGTTGACCTGCCCTCTTTGATCGATCTGCTGCTCAATGAGTTCCGCTCCCGCGGCGGCAAGCTTGTTCGGGACGCTGGGCGCGTGAGGATAAATGCCACAGGTGGTCGCGCGCGTGGCGTCGTCGCTGTCGATGGTGTGCCGGTAAAGGCGGATGCAGTGATCCTTTGCGTTGGGCCAGCGACGCCTGTCATGCTTGCGGAGCTCGGAGTCCATATCCCCGACGCTACGCCGATTTCACTCCTCTTGAAAACCAAGCCGATCAAGACCGAGCTCCGTGCCGTGCTGAATACGCCGCGCGTGGCGGTGCGTCCGACGCCGGATGGCGCACTTGTTTTGGATTCGGCATGGTCGGAGGATGAAGTCGTGGTCAACTCGGACGGCACCTACACCGTGCACGACAAGACCAAAAAAGGACTGCTCGACGAGGCCAGCGCCGTGCTCGAGGGCAATCCGCGGCTCGAACTCGCTACCTATGCAGTTGGCCCGAAGCCTATCCCTGGCGACGGCGAGCCAGTGCTCGGCTCCGTCGAGACCGTCGCCGGGCTTCACGTCGCCTTTAGCCACAGCGGCGCCACGCTTGGATTGATCGTCGGCGAATTGCTTGCCAAAGAAATCGCCTCAGGCAATCCGCATCCCATGCTCGCAACGTTCCGCCCTAGTCGTTTCAGCTGAAAGGGCAATTGGGGCAAGGCCGAACCGTCCAGATGGGCCGCGGGCCTGGAAGAGATGGGTGACAGGATCGCGTGATTAGGTTGTCGTCTTACGGCAACAGACACGGCGACGAGTGTCGGCGCTGCGCGTCCAAGCGCGACACGCCCAACGATGAATGCCCCGCAAACTATGGTCAGATAGCCACTCGCGATCCACTGGAGTGCGCTGACCGCGACAAGTTGCAAGCCTCCGCATCTGCGAAAACCAGATAACCGCGCACGATCAGAAGCCCCGTTCCACCAGAACGAACAATTTCACCTTGTTGAGAGACGGCCCGCCTTGCGGCGTGCGAGGGGTCGGCAGTGTCCAGGCCTAGTGACTTGACCAAGCCTTGACCAAGCGTCAGCATTGCGCCTATTGTCGCGTACAGCGATTGTCGGGCAATCCACACTCAGCTCAACGGCAATGAACACGGCTCGCCGCGAGGGCCCCGACGCGTACAAGGACAGGAAATGCCCATCACGGTGAAAGTTGGCGAGGCCAAGACGCATCTCTCGGAACTGCTTTCAAGGGTCGAAGCCGGCGAGGAGGTGATTATTTCGCGCGGCAACGATCCCATCGCTAAACTGTCGCGGATACAACGGCGCAACGATGTCGAAGCCGTGATCGAAGAGATCAGCGCTGCCCGCGCCCGCGCCAGGCCCGTGACGCAGGACGAAATTCGGGCCTGGCGCGATGAAGGGCGCCGCGCTTGATGGCGATCATCGTCTGATGCCTTTCGTTGTCGACCTTTCCATGGCGGCTGCCTGGATTCTTCCTGATGAAGACAGCGAGGCGGCGGCCGCCCTGATGCGACGATTGCCGGGAACAACGGCGCCTGTCCCTTCCCTGTTCTGGCACGAGGCGCGGAACGTCGTACTGATTGCCGAGCGGCGTGGCCGCATCGCGGCGGGCGAAGCTGCCACCACCATGGCACGGCTGCGCCGATTGCCGCTGGAGGACGCGGGCGGCGGGTCGGACGGCGCGGTGCTGACGCTAGCGGCTTCGCACGGGCTCAGCGCCTATGACGCCGCCTATCTTGCGCTGGCAATCGAAACCGAGTTGCCGCTGGCCACCCTCGATCGCAAGCTCGCACTTGCCGCGCGCCGCCAGGGAGTCCGAATTCTCGGGCCGCTCGCGAATGGAAACTGACCTCTTCGCTCGACCACCTGCCTATGTTGTTCGACGTGCCGAAGCCTTCGCGGCTCTCGATTCCGTGCTGCCCTTGGACCGCCGCGATTTTCTGGCCGAACTTTGACCGACAACGACCTGGCAACCTGCGCCATCTGGCCAGGAAGGCATTTTGTGCCCAGAGGGCGCTTGACCGCCGGTCGGCCCGAAACACGGTTAGGATCCTATTTGCGGAAAGAAACGGGCACAAGCGGCCTTGGCAGTTCGACAACCCGCCGATATGCGGGACAAGGGTGGCTGCAATGCTGGGGCCCAAAATGCTCCTGGCATGCCGCCCAGGTCGCCGGAGGACCGATAGCATTGACGCAGAAGGGGATCACTCTGAAAGAGGTGGCCGCCGCGGCAAACGTATCGCGGGCGACGGCTGCGCGGGCGCTCAACAGTTATGGTTACGTCGGCGACGAGACCGCGCTTCGCGCGGTCGAGGCAGCCGACAGGTTGGGCTATCGGGCCAAACGCGTCGCGCAGGCGCTGCGCAGCGGGCAATTGCCTCTCGTCGGCTTAACTGCCCCATATCGGCGAAAGACTTTGGGAAGAGTGAACGCCGCCGGTGTCTACGACTGCGACAGCTTGCCGATGCTAGGTCGCGTTGGCAAAAAATTTGCGACCAGGATCCGGCAAGGTATGGACGATATATTACGCGACCCTAATTAAACACTATGAGCCGTTTGCTGCTTAGCTTCGTCTCGTTGTTGTTTTCCACCACGCTTCTTTATGCGCAAGAGTGGCAGCCCTTCGGCGTCAAGCAGTTTGGCTTTGTATTCGATGTGCCCCCTGGCTTTGTTCTGACTCAGCGTTCCGATCAGGGGGCAGCTTTTCAGGGCAAAAACGGGGCCTTTCTTGCTGTTTGGGGCGCAAGGCTCGGAAAGGCCAGTTTCCGCGCCGAGATAGAGCATCGAATCGTCGAGGACGAAAAGGCGGGCTGGAAAGTGACCTATCGGCGCGTTAAGCCGACTTGGGCCAGTTATTCCGGCCTCAGGGACGGGCAAATCCGCTATGTACGCATCATTGCGATCTGCAATGACCGTGCGGCGCTCTTTACAATGAACTACAGCAGATCCGAAAAAATCCCGTACGATCCCGTCGTGCTGCGAATGGTGCGATCCCTAAGGGCGGAAGGCTGCTAAAGCCAGATCACGCTGTAGAAATATGGCATCTGCAGGGTGAAAGCGAGAGTGGGCCCCGAACCCGATCAACTGGCTCTCGCCCTGGAAGGCCTCGACGGCGATATTGCCCGCGGCGGGAGAGGCGAGCCAGCGTCGAGAGGTCGCCGTCCGAGCGACCGTCCGATCGTAAGACGCTGCCCGATCATCTTCCGCGCGAGAATGTTTTGCTCGACATCGGCGCACGGTCTGCACATGCTGGGGCGGCGCACCAGGGGTGAGAGCGTCAGCAACACGCTCGACTGGGTTCCGGCGCAGCTTTGCGTGGTCCGCATCACGCGACCCAAATGCGCGTGCCGTATCCGCTCACGGTCGAACCTATTCTGGATTCGACAACAAAAGTCAAATAGCGCATAATTTCGCCTAGAGTTGAGGAATTCATTCATGCGTGTGGGTGAATTTTCGTGCGAGTTGTCCGCAGTGCTTTTCTCGGGCTGCACGCCCGACTACTTGAATCACTACGATACGGTGACGCTCGCGGCGGCGATGCGTACCACCCCAATATGCTTTTACAGACCGTTGACCCGTTCAATCCGAACAGCAACAATATATCGAAGGCGGCGGCGCGCGCCGCTGCGATCGTCAATCAATTTTGTAGGCGTTTTCGGTCGCCCCGACGCAGCCATCGCGGCGCGGCGGCGGTGATTTGGACTCGGAGGCGGCAAGGGAAACAATCCGGTCGTGGCCGGTCTGGTAAATGTCACTGGCAGTGATTCCAACAGGCCCGACCGCGATCACGATGGCGTTGGGTGCGAGTGAAACGGTCTTGGACAGGTCTCGGTACGACAATCGCTCCGATCAATGGCGCCGGCGCACTGGAGCAAAGCTCCGGCGTGCCCGCCAACTGGCGGGCGTTCCGAAGCGGCTCGTCTTAGTGACGGTAGCCGCCCTGGCCGCCTTGATCACGCAGTTCGTCCTCCAGCACAGCGATCGCCTCCCCGAGACCAACCTCTCCAACTCGATCGGACCTACGACGGCCCCGATCGCCGGGGTAGCTTCGGTCATCGACGGCGACACGATCGAGATCCATGGCCACCTTATCCGATTTAATGGCATAGACGCGCCCGAGAGCCAGCAATATTGCCATGACGCCAAAGGCTTCGAATATGCATGCGGCCGTCGCTCCGCTGAAGCGCTGGACGGCTTCCTCTCGTCGTCAAAGCCGGTCCAATGCACGTTTGTGAGTTGGGATCGCTTTGGCCGTTATGTTGGCAGCTGTGCGCGTGCTGACGGCTCTGACGTTGCCGGTTGGCAGGTCGAGAACGGCCAGGCGCTTGACTGGCCTCGCTACAGCCACGGTGCCTATGCAGGACTGCAGGCGAATGCCCAAGCGGCGAAGCTCGGCCTGTGGGCCGGAACATTTCAGAAGCCGTGGGATTGGCGAGCACAGCATACAGCCACAGAACAGCAAACCAGCGCGCCCGTTTTCGCGCTTGGCAATTCCGGCTGCAACATCAAAGGCAATATCTCAGCGGACGGCGAGCGCATCTATCATCTGCCTGGGCAGAAGTTTTACACCGTAACCAAGATTTCCAAAGCGAGGGGCGAGAAGTGGTTTTGCTCCGAAGCCGAAGCTCGTGCGGCCGGATGGCGAAGATCAAAGCGATAACGAAAGCTTGGCGGATGAGTTTTCTCCCCGTTTCGTTGATCGCAATCCTATTTCGGCGCGACCGCCAACAATGACTGGCCATCTTGCTCGCAGCTCGCACCCATGACTATCGAGAAACGCCTCCTTGAACAGGTCAAGGATAAAACTCTGTGCGCAAAGCATCGGGATGGCGGAAACGTCTACGTCGCAGACTTGTTTTGTGCTGGGCGCTGCCAAGCGCGTTCCCAGCACTTGCGACCGGATTCAGGCGTTGAAGGCAGAACCAGAGAAGACACCGGAGCAAAAATTATCCAAACGGGGTCTGCGGGGTTGGGCGCCGCCTGAAGGACGTCGGCCAGCCATCAGGTATTTCGACGCGTCACGCTCATTCCATGTTGATTTGGCGATAAAGCATGGTCGAAACCGCGGCGGATGATGACTGGGGATACCGGAGCACGTCGGCAGCAAACGTTTCGGGCCAACGCCAGCTCTCTGCGGCCCCCTTTGTGCCTCGCCGCCGCGGCGTCATTGCCAGGCAGCCGGAGGGCAACGCCCCGCTCAGCGGCCCGCGTCCGATCCCGCGGCTGATCTCGCAACGCCGTCGGCCTTTCCGGGCACATAGCTAGGAATCTTGACTACAATGATGGAGAGAATGCCGATGATTGTGCCGGCGATCACATCTATCAAATGATGACCGCCTTCCGGCAGCGTGGCCACAATCATGGCGGCATTCACCAGGGCCAACACGACAAAAAGTGGCCGGATGGTCCGCGCGGCATAGACCACTGCCAATCCAAGTGCCGTGTGGAACGACGGGAACGTGACGAGCCCTGTGCCTTTAGTCATAATTAGATCAAACGGCTCGCCTGATCGCAGCGCCATAAGCACATTATGGTGCCACATTCCGGCATCAGTGGTGAAGTTCGAAAATAGCCCGGGCGCCGGCTTGAAATAGGCATAAGCGCCTTCTGCTGGCGCCAAAGCCATTAATGCGCCCGTGAAGACCGAGGCAACTGCTAGAAGAGCGACAAACTCCAGTGCTCGTTCTCGTTGGTTTCTCACCGCGTGGACTAACAAAACGAGCGGCATTTGAAACGCCAGCGCGTGATAAGCAAAAACCAGGACGGATGCTGTAGTCGGGTGGTTGGTCGTGGCAAGGAACCACTGCCAGTCGAAACCGAGGCCGGAATCGATAGAAGCTAGAACCGGGTCCGCCAGCGGCCTTGAGGTGGCCGACGCCAGATACATGAAGACGGTGGTTGAAATGGCGAGCGGAATGAATGCTGCTGCGGAAACGACTACGATTCTCAAGCAGCCACAAAGATATTTGATTACGCTGGCGATTGGGCTTGTGTCAGATCTCAATCTATGGAGCGCAATTGCGGATGCCATCCAAGATGCGCTGAGTACAAGGGCCACCTTGCTTAGGTCAATCCAGTTGCTCGGTGAAAAATCGACTGTAGAAAATGGCAACCAAAAAATGTCAATCAGCCCGAAAAGAGCTGTGACCAAGGCAATAATTACTAAGTGAGTTCGAGTTACAACACCCAGGTCAGCGAATGAAGCATTCCTAAGGGCGCCGTGCAAGATCACCAGGCACGCCCTTACATCCGTAGACTGCCGATGAGCATGGGGCACAGTCACTGCCACCAACACAATGAGGATAAAGATGGAATGAGCATTGGCGTGGTCTGCCCATAGGCTTTGTATTCGGGGAACGCTGCTCGCAAGACCCTCTCCTCGTTCACTAGCCGCCGATATTGGAAAGCGAGAGCAATGGCGCAGATTGCGACGGTCGCCCATGTCGCATTGCCGAGAAGAATGCCGAGCAGGACGATCGCTTCGCAGACGTAGAGCGGGTGGCGCACGATCTGGTAAGGGCCTGCCGTGACGAGCCGTCTGGCCTGCGCAGTGATGCTGAAGGATCTGCCGAGCCACCACAGGCACAAGATGCAAAGAGCGAAACCAACTATGGTGGTCAGGTCCGCAACAAACTCGATCTGCGGAGCTGCCTGGATGCGAGGGACCGCGATCAAAGTTGCAGTGGCAAAGCATCCGATGAGCGCAGAGATGCGGGGTTCAATTCCGTGCGCTGTTCCCAAGGGCGGAAGACGCGCCACTGTCATCACAATGACGAGCAGGAGAAAGCCGAGAGCGGCGACATCTGCGGTGAGATCGATAATCCACGCAACTGTCCATTCTGCGCGGGCAAGAGCTACCAAAAATGTTGCGGCTTTCAAAGTCGCACAGACCGTGAAGTAAAGCGTCATCGCTGCACGCCCGATGAAATCACGTATCTCTGGTGGAGGGAGCTTCATTGATTCTGGCCTTCGGGATCACTGGATAGACGAGTTGCTCGACGTAAGTTGATGGAATCGGATCATCGACGCCATAGCGCTCCGGGACAGCGTTACCGGGCAGGTACATCGTTCCGAGGAGCGCATCGATCAATGAAAGTTGACCCGCGAAGTTCTTGTCGTATGCGGCGCGCTCGTGAGCGTGATGCCAATGATGGAACTGGGGTGACGCGATCAACCACCGAAGCGGGCCGATGTTCAGCCTGACGTTGGCGTGTAGCAAAAGTCCGTGGACGTGAAAAATTATTGCAAACAGGGCGATCGCCGAGTTGCTGAAACCCAGTAGATATACAGGCACGAGTGACGCGCTCTTTGTCAGAGCCTGATCAACAGGGTGAACCCTGTGCGCTGCCAACCAGTCCAGTTCTTCAATGCTGTGATGAATCGAATGGAAGCGCCACAAAAAGGGAACGGCGTGAAAGGTGCGGTGGGCCAGGTAAAAGCCCATGTCCGCAATGACAATGATCTCCGACACCTGGAGCCAAACAGGCTGCGACGATACTGCGCTGCCGACGTAGGCCGGCACCAGCCGCCCCACCGTACTCGTTGCTAGCGTGATAGCCGCGATCAGGCCAAGGCTTATCGGGATCCCATTAAACAGCGCATAGATGAGATCGTTGAAGAAGGCTTTCCTGAATATCTTTTGATGGGGGCGCAGAGCGAACAGGTATTCGATCGGAACGAAGATCAGAACCGCAATCAAGAGCGCTTTGATATTCAGAATGTCCATACGGCGTCCCGCCGGCAAGACGTAATCCAAGCACTTCGCCAATTTGAGCGCAAGCTAATGGTTTTTCACAGCTTGATTGAAAGTTAGTTTGCGCGCCAAACATGTCAGACTGAGAGCCCGCCTAGAACCGTGCGTTGCCATAAATCTGAAGCCCTAGCGTGCAGATAGCAGCGATCGAGATCGGCACGCCGAAGGGGACGATGCCATTGCGACCCAGATGCTGAACGTAGAGGCGGAAGGCGCCTTCGGGCAGCATGAAGGGGTTCTTCACGACTAACGCAGTCGCAAGCGCGAAGACCAGCAACAGCACGGAAAGCACCAGGAGCCCGCTGCCGCCGATCAGAAACGAAACCACCGCCATCAGCTTGACATCGCCGGCGCCCACCTTGCGCATGGCCCAGAATGGGAAAAGCGCAACGAACAGCAGAAGTGCGGCAAGCGCGCTCAGGCCCATGTCCCACCACGACCCGGTCAGGATCGACATAAACTGCAGCGAACCCAGCCCAAGACACAAAAGCAGCAGCACGTCGCGGTTAGATATTTTTTGGGTCGTGAAGTCGAGCCATGCAATCCTTGCCAGCAAAGAAACCGCTAGCCCCTTCATCAGCAGCGCTCCGGCAAGCAACATGCTAGCGCCTTACCGTTCGAGATTCTTCACGCTGGACGACAGGAGCCGCAAATTGTTGGCGACGGTCGGATCGTTGGGAGCCAGTTCGTATGCTTTAAGGAAATTGCTGCGCGCGTCCTGCAGCTTGCCGCGCAGCAGATAGGAATAGCCGACATTGTTGTAATATTCGGGCGTAGGCCCAATCAGTCGGAAGGCCTGGCCATAAGCCCTGTCGGCGAGATCGAAGCGGTGGATGCGGTCGCTGCAGGCGGCCAGGCCCAGCCATGCGACACCATCGTTGGGGGCAAGTTGCGTCGCCTTGTAGAACAGGGCGCCGGCATTGCCATAATTTTCCGAGCGGAACTGGTTCTTGGCTTCGGCAACGGCCTGGTCGGAGGCATAATATTCGACGTCGCTGACCGTCTTCAGTCCGTCGAAGGCATCGCCGAAGGCAGTAAGCTCCACTTTCGCCGGCTCATTAGTGCGGACAACTCCCGTTGGGTCCGTCGCATTCGACTGACAACCGGAAAGCACGACAACCAGCAAACTGGCAGCGGCAACGAGCCACATTGGCCTTGTCATTTTATCCCCCAGGGATCTTTCCGATCCCGCCCCCAGACCAAAGCACATCCCTGTCTAGAAGAAAATGCCCTTCATTCGAATGATCACCGGAAGCATCACGACCATCATCACAACAGGAAAGATGCATAGCCCCAGCGGTATCATCATCTTGACAGGCAAAGCATTGGCGCGCTCCTCGGCGAAGAGAATTCTTTGTCCCCGCATTTCGTCACTGTAGACGCGCAAGGCATCCGTCAAACTGGTACCGAGCTCTTCGGATTGACGGAACAGCACGGCCAGCGCGCGCGCCTCCTCCAGTCCAACGCGGTCGGATAGTTCGCGCAGGGCCTCGCGCAACGGCTTGCCCGCGCGCAACTGAAGATTCATGATCGCGAGTTGGATGCCGAGCCATCTATGGGTGCCAGCCAGTTCGCTGCCGACACGCTCGACAGCCGCTTCGAGGCTCATGCCGGCATCGGCGCAGGTGATCATCATGTCCATGAAATCCGGAAAGCCGCGACGATAGATCTGCTTTTGTCCCTTTTCGAACCGATCGAGAGCGATGCTCGGAATGACGATGCATCCCAGCCCAAGCAGGGCAGAGCCTGCAAAGGCGACAAGACCGGGAAGTTCGGGTGGCAATATCCGCGACAGGAGCGCGTACGTCGCGGAAAAGCCAAGACAGACCGCGCCAAGGCGCGACAGAGTATAGATCAATGGCGCGCTTGACTGATAGAAGCCGGCGCGAAATAGTTTTGCGTCCAGCGCGCTGGGCTCGTCGCGTTCCTTTTCGATCGATCTGAAGTAGGCGTCGACCGGCCGCTGTGCTGAAATCTTGGCCAGTTCTTCCTGGCCCAAAAGCGAGCGGCGGTCGGGAATGCCCTCTGCCATCAGGCTTTGCGCAACCAGTTTCCTCGTCTGCAGCGCCGGCAAGAAGACGAGCGCGCCAACCAGGAAAAGCGCTACGGCCGCCAGGAAGACGGCAATGGACACCAGCAGACTCAGATCCTGGGTCACAACTCTATAGCTCCGCTCCCTCAAAAATCGAAATTGACCATACGGTACATGATGAAGTCGCCGAGCAGCGCCCAGAGCCCGAAAACCAGGAATACAGGCATGATCAAGGGGCTGCCCCACACATCACCGTAGTAGCTGGGGGCCAGGCCCGTGAGGATGGCGAGCATCAAAAGAGGAAACAGGGAAATGATCCACGCGGACATTCGCCCCTCGGCAGAGAGCGCCCTAATCTTCAGCCTAAGTTTGTGCCTTTCACGCAGCACCACTGAGAGATTCGACAGAATTTCGGTAAGGTTGCCGCCGGTCTTGGCCTGAATCGACAGCGACACCGACAGCAAATGCAGACCTTCGAAACCGACGCGCTGCGAGAGTTTTCGCACCGCGTTTTCAAGGCTGAGGCCAAAGGTGATCTCGTCGGAAACAATGCCGAATTCGGTGCCCAGTGGATCAGGCATTTCTCGTGCGACAAGGCTTATAGCCACGGAAGTCGGATGACCGGCACGCAGCGAACGCACGATCATCTCAAGGGCATCCGGCAATTGCTTCGCGAATTTCTGGATTCGCCTGGCGCGCGCGCGACGGAGAACCAGAAACGGCAGGACGAATCCGATGAGCAGAAAGACGATAAACGAAACCACGGCGGAGAAGTGCAGCAGGAACGCAAATACCAGTGCCAGGGCCAGTCCACCGAGAGTAAATGTCGCGACGAACGACAGCGGATTCCCGGTAACGCCAGATTGGGTGTACAGCCTGTTCAGGCCAACAGCATTGAAAAGAAAATCGCCAGAGCTGGTAAGCCCACGTTCTCGCAGCAATCGCTGCAAAGTCTGTTCGGCCGGAGCGTCATCGGCGAGCCGCTTCAGCCGACGGTTGATCGTGCTGACCGTTGAGTGCCGCTTGGAGTAAGTCACATACAGAGCCTCGGCTGCGAGGATGAGCGACGCAGCCGCCAGTACATAGATGAAGTAGAGCAATGTCTGGCCGGTCGGCATTAGAGCGGAACCTGTGGGTTGAACGCGTCCTTGGCGAACTGATGGCCAAGGGTCGCCGCTTCCTGGGCAAAGCGCGGACGAATGCCGGTCGCACGAAATTCCCCAACGATCTGGCCCTCGGCAGTCACATCGCGGCGGACGAAATGGTAAAGCTCCTGAACCTGTACGACATTGCCTTCCATACCGGTGAGTTCTGATATGGAAACAACCCGCCTTCCACCATCGGAAAGCCGTTGCGTCTGCACAATGACGTCGATGGCCGAGGCAATCTGAGCCCGTATTGAATCGTGGCTCATCGGCATGCCAGCCATACCGACCATCTGTTCCAATCGCGATATCGCATCCCGGGGCGTGTTGGCATGAATGGTGGTCATTGAACCTTCATGGCCGGTGTTCATAGCCTGCAGCATGTCGAAGGCTTCCTCGCCGCGCACCTCGCCGACGATGATGCGGTCCGGCCGCATGCGAAGCGCGTTTTTCAGCAATTCGCGCTGGCGAACTTCGCCCTTTCCCTCAACATTGGGCGGACGCGTCTCGAGACGGCCCACATGCGGCTGCTGCAGTTGAAGTTCCGCTGCGTCCTCGATGGTGATCAGGCGCTCCCTGGCTGGGATGTAGCTCGACAGGGCATTGAGCAGGGTCGTCTTGCCGCTGCCTGTGCCGCCCGAAACCAGGATCGACTTGCGGGCCTGCACGGCAATGCGCAACAGGTCGACCATCGGCTGGCGGATCGAATTAAACGCCATCAGGCGTTCGAGCGAATAGGGGTTCTTGGAGAACTTGCGAATCGAGACCAGCGGGCCATCCACCGAGATCGGCCGCACCGCTATGTTGACTCGCGACCCATCTTCCAGCCGCGCATCGACCATTGGCGCCGATTCATCGACGCGCCGGCCGATAGCCGAAACGATCTTGTTGATGACACGTAGCAGATGGGCTTCATCGCGAAAGCGGATCGCCGTCTCCTCTATGACGCCACGCCGCTCTATGAAGACTCGCTTGTGGGTGTTGATCAGAATATCGGAAATCGAATCATCCTTGAGCAACGGCTCGATTGGACCCAGCCCGAGCATCTCGTCAGCGGTGTCGCTGGTCAATTGGTCAAGTTCGCGGGCGTTAAGCGGCACGTTGCGAGCACGAACGAATTCCCGCACGATCGGGCGGATCTCGTTCAGAATTTCCTCCTTGGACGCACTTTCAAGGGCGGTCAGGTTGAAGCGGTCAATCAAGTGGCGGTGGAGTTCGACCTTGAGCGTGAGGAAATCATCCCCCGGCGATCCGAAGTCCGCAGAACGGGAGAGTGCGGGGACTGCCGGCACGATCGGATCGAGCTTCGGCTCGACCCGCGGCTCGCTTGGCCCTTTCGTGAATCGGCCCAGCATTTTGCGCTACCCCCTTGGACACGCGTTGGGGGAACCTAAACGTCAACCCCGCAAGACGGCAGCACCAAGCACTTCCACGAACTCAATGCTCTTGCACAGTTAACACTTAGGTCAAAAAAACGTCTCATCTATTCGAAGGAGGCGTCCTGCCGAAAGTATACAAGGGCCTGCCAAAACATTCCCCTGTGTCTTTTTGGCCACGATGGCCCCTTTCGGGCTCCGGCAAGCCCTTGGATATAATGGCATATGCCTATCCGCTAATATCGCCTCGCTTCTGCCACAGACGCAGCGAAATTGTGAATGGGTGGTTATGGATAGGCGAAAAGCAGGCAGAATCAACATCTTGCCTATAGACAAAACCTCGAAACGTTATTGCCAGATCAGGCAAGGCACAGGTGTAAAGAAGTTAAAGAACCTTAACTTATTTGACTCTGCTTTTTATCGGCCCCTAGGATTAAGTCGACGGAGGATGCTCAGGTATGCGATTTCATCCTTGGCTCGTCTCGTCAGGGTTTGAACCTCTAAAGGGAGAAATTGGCATGAAAAGGCTCATGACGATGACCCGGCAGTTTCGCGACGACGAACACGGCGCTGCCATGGTCGAATATACCATCCTGCTCGGCATCATCACTGTCGCAGTGATCGCCACCATCATTCTTGTCGGTGGCTGGGTTACCGGCCAGTGGACAACGCTCCAGGCGGCGCTGCCGTGATATCTTGATTGTCATCATCGACGCCAGGAGGTCTCCCGGCGTCGATCCAGGCGGTGGGTGAAGGAGTCTGGCGGGGAAAGAAAGTGCGTGCAAACACTGTCATTATGATCGTTCTCGCCGGCGTATTCGGCGTGCTCGCAGTGGTTCTCGCCAATATCTGGCTGACCAGTCAACGCAGCGCTATGGCGAAGACGGACGTGCCGCGCGACACCATTGTGGTGGCGGCCGTGTCTTTGAAATTCGGCGACACGCTGTCGGCCGACAAGCTGCGTGAAATCACATGGCCGGCCGGCGCGGTTCCGGCCGGTGCTTTCAAGACGACAAAAGATCTACTCGCTGGCGAAGGCACAAAGCAGGCGCTGCAGGCGATCGGCGCCAATGAACCCGTTCTCGCCACCAAGATTACCGGCCCCGGCCAGCGCGCCACTCTTTCGGCGGTGCTCGGCGAAGGCATGAAAGCTGTTTCCATCAGAGTCAACGATGTGCTCGGCGTCGCAGGATTCGTTTTCCCAGGTGATCGGGTCGATGTGCTCCTGACACGCACTGTGCGCAATCCTGGAGGTGCGGACCAGAGTTTCGTCGACGTGCTGTTGCAGAGCATGAAGGTGCTCGCCGTCGACCAGGTCGCCGATGAAAGCACGGACAGCCCGACGGTGGTGAAATCGGTGACCGTCGAGGCTAGCACCAAGGACGCCCAGAAGCTGACGCTGGCCGCCGGCGCAGGCCAGTTGTCGCTGGCGCTTCGCCAGGCAGCAGCCGGCAAGGACGAGATCACCCAACGCATCACGCTTTCCGACCTGACCGGCGAAACGCCGGCCGATGTCGCAGCCAGGCAGGCCGAACTCGCCAGGCAGGCGACGGCCGATGCTGCTGCGGCAGCCGAGCGCAAGCGCGCGGACGACAAGATCAATGGCCTGACGCGGGCCGTCGAACAGGTCGGGAGCCGGCTCGACGACTTGAGCAAAGCAAAGCCTGCTCCGGCCGTGACCTCGGCACCCGAAGCGCAAGAGGTCGTTAAGGAAGTGATCAAATATGTGCAGCCGGAGCCGTCGGCCCGTGCGACTATCGGCGTTTTTCGGGGCGTGAAGCTCGAAACATATGACGTACCGCGACAAAGATAGTTCTGGTATATGGGATAATGAGCGTCCGAAGAGTCGCCAAAAGGGGGAATGCAGATGCGAACGGTCCGGAAAACACTGGCAGCCGCCGCGCTGGCCTGTTCGGTGATATTACTGCCGATCGGCCTTGAGGCTGCGGCAGCCGATCGCCGCATAGACGTGTCGAACCCAAAGGTCCATCGTATCTTCCTGCCCATGTCGCAATCAGTGACGATCGAGGTGAACGCCACTCTTGGCGATATCGTCGTCGCCGACGAGAAGATCGCAGATGCCCAGCCGATGACAGACAAGACGCTCTACGTCATTGCCAAGGGCGCCGGTACCACCACCGTCAATCTCTTTTCCGAAGACAAGCGCTCGCTTGGCGTAATCCAGATCGAGGTGGGCGTCGACGTCAATGATATGGCGCAGGCAATTCGGCAGGTAGCGCCCAGATCGCGGATCGATATCGGTTCGGTCAATGGCAAGGTCCGGCTTGGCGGGCATGTGAAGGACGGCGCCACGCTGGCGTCGATCCTGGAAGTGGCCCAGCAATACGGTCCCGACGCGATTATCAATGCCGTTACCGTTGATGACAGCCAGCAAGTTAATCTGGAAGTGCGCGTGCTTGAGGCCAAGCGCAATGCCGGTCGCGACCTTGGTGTGTCGATCCGGAGCACGAACAACAGCGGAACGACCCGAACTGGAACAGGCATTGCCGCCGTCGATGAAGATAACGTGGTGCTCGGACCGGGCGGTCTGCTCACTGGCCTGCTGTCGAACACCAATCCATTCGCCGCGCTGATCACTCGCGTCATCGACAGCAACATCAAGGTCGATCTGATCATCGAGGCGCTTGAGGCAAAGGGTGTCGTGCGCATGTTGGCCGAGCCCAATCTCACCACACTTTCCGGCGAGTCGGCCAGCTTCAACGCCGGCGGCGAAGTACCCATCCGCAGCCTCAACAGCGATGGCCAGATCAACATTGTGTACAAGCAGTTCGGCGTGAATCTGCAGTTCACGCCAATCGTACTCGACGACGACAAGATCCATATCGAGCTAGCGCCGGAGGTAAGCGACCTGAACGGCTTCACGCCGGCCGGCGACCCGATCTTCACCACCCGCAAGCTGGCGACCGTCGTCGAGTTGCGCGACGGTCAGAGTTTCGCCGTCGGCGGGCTCTTGTCCAGCAAGAATACCAAAATCCAGAGGCAGGTACCATGGCTGGGCCAAGTGCCGATTGTCGGCGCGCTGTTCCACAATTCAAGCAATCAGAAGGAAGAGACCGAACTGGTCGTCATCGTCACCCCGCACATCGTTCGCCCGGTGAAACCCGGCGAGCAACTGGCGACCCCATTCGACAAGACACGGCCGGCCAACGACCCCGAATTTTTCGTGCTCGGCCAATTGGAAGTAACCAAGGACATGGTGCGCAAATATGAACTGGGCGAAGGCGTCGTCGGCCCCTATGGCCACATGCTCGACCTGAAATCCAAGGACAAGATGATCTATGTCAAGAAATAGGGTGTTGATCATGCTTTTGTGCGCCAGCGGGCTGACGGGCTGCGCGGACTATCTGAACCGCTACGACACGGTGACATTGGCCGCGGGCGACACCCAGAAATACAATTCGCTTCTGCAAACGGTCGACCCTCTCAATCCGGCATCGAAAAAAACCGCTATTGAGGGCGATGGCGCGCGCGCTGCTGCTCTGGCCCAGAGTTACAGGTTCCCACCGCCACCGCCGCCGCCGCCGGCGATCACGGTCAATGTCGGGACGCCGAAAGACTGAGCGGATTGAACGGAAGGATCGGCGCGTCAGGTAAACGAGGGATCCTGGCGTCAAGAAGCAAAAGAGCAAGGCCATGCTGCGTATTATTCGCGCGTTCTGGCACGATCAGAGGGGAATAGCGCTGATACTGGTCAGCGTCATGCTGCCGGCGATCATCGGATTTTCTCTGCTGGTGATCGACATGAGCCGGGTCAACAATCTGCATAACGATCTGCAGAAGGGGGCTGATGCGTTTGCGCTGGCAGGCGCGGCTGAGCTGGATGGGACGTCGAACTCTATCAGCCGTGCTGACAGGGCGATCGCTACGCTGGTAAGCAATCGATACACCTTCTCGACCGCCGGCCCTCCTCAAACGCTCGCTTCCGCCGGAGTAACACGCCGATATCTTCGCTCGTTGCCGGCCACCGACAATCTCCCCATTGTGCCCGCCAATGTGATCACCGACGAGCTGAATGACGCCAAACTTGCCCGTTTTGTTGAAGTCACTGTAACCCCGGTCGGGTTTGCCGCAATCTTCCCGGCTTCCTTCTTGTCATCCGGCGCCAGCAACAGTTTCAATGTCGGCGCAGTCGCTGTGGCGGGCTTCACCTCCGGCGTCTGCGATTTCACGCCGGTCTTTATGTGCAACCCCTACGAGACGGTGAACGGGACGAATGCAGCGGGCGGATACACACTTGAGCAAGCCATCGCAAATCCGGCTGTCCATCGTCGACTGATCGAACTGAGGAAGGTCGGAAACGGGGCTGCCGCTGGTCCTGGTAACTTCGGCTTCCTCGAACCTCCGGCCGGTGTGGGGAACGGTGCTCAAGCTCTCGCTCAGACGATTGCAACATCAAGGCCGGTTGGTTGCTACAGTTCCGCCAGCGTTAGCACGAAGACTGGCCAAAACGCCGGCCCAGTGCAAGACGCCTTCAATGTTCGTTTCGGCATTGCGGCAAGCGGCAACCATTTCGATAGTCCTGAATACGGTCCAGCCGCGAACGTCCGCAAAGGGGCAATCAAGACCCGAGGAAGCGCAAACCAATGTCCTTCCATGAACCAACTTTCATTCACCGAAGCTGGAACAATGGGCCTTCCACGCGACGCGACCACTCCATACCTCGGCGGCCGGATGGGCGATGGAAATTGGAATTTCTCAGGTTACTGGAGCACCAACTTTGGTTCCGCTGCCTACCCATCTTCATGGAATACGACCAAGCCGACGCGCTATCAGGTCTACCGTTACGAAATATCGGCCGGGTTGGTAGGCACGGCGTCGACCGGTGGAGAGATCGGAACGCCGTCGGCAGTTTGCCAACCCCCTGTCACGACGGTTGACCGTCGGTTGATTTACGGCGCGATCCTGAACTGCAATGCACTTCAAGCTGCCGGTAGCGATCTGTCCGGCCACAGCACGGATCTGCCGGTGGAAGCTTTTGGAAGCTTTTTACTCACTGAACCGGTTGCGTCGCCATCGGAAGACGCATCCGTGATGGTTGAATTGGTTGACGTTACTGGGGGTGGCGGCCAGGGCACGCTAGACAATTTCCTCCGCGACGAAGCTCAGCTTTACCGGTGATGGCGATGATTGGAACGCTATTGCGTCATCTCGATAGATTTCGATGCGACCAGCGCGGTGCAGTGCTCATCGAAATGACGCTGATCACGCCGCTGATGCTGATTTTGGCGGGTGGCGTGTTCGAGTTCGGCAATCTGATTCACGAAAAACTCCTGATGGAAGCCGGGCTTTCAGATGCAAGCCGCTTCGCCGCGCGCTGCAACAGCCAATTGTATACACAAGCGGGGCTTGCGGCGATCAACTGCGCCGACATTGCTGCAAATATCGCTGTGTTCGGCAATGCGGCGGGAACAGGCAGTGCACGCGTCAGCGGCTGGCAGAAATCGAATGTGACGGTGACAATCGCTGCCGCCGGTTCCTGCCATGACGCTGTGGTCGCCGGCGTCGCCCAATATCGATCAACCACCGCGCAGGTCTGTATCGTCACGGCTGCGGGTACCTTGGCTTATAGCGGGGTCGGCATGCTATCGATCATCGGCATCGGCCCGATCACGCTGAACGGCTCTCACGAGGAGCGGCTGATCCGGTTCTGATCATGATCAAGTGTTTTGCGGAATCGGACGACGGCGCGGCGATGGTCGAAATGACCATCGTTTCGACGCTGCTGTTTGCCCTTGTCCTCGGTTTCGTCGATTTCGCTCACGCCTTCTACCAATGGAACGCTGCTACCAAGGCGGTCCAGCTCGGCGCCCGGATGGCCTCGATTTCAGACCCCATTGCGACGGCCCTTGCGACTGCGGCGCCGACGACGACACCGGGTGCGCCAGTCGTTGCCGCGGCATATGGCCCCTTCGTCTGCACATATACTGCTGGCACAGGGGCTTGCACCAACGGGGGCGCATTCAATGCCGCCAACTTCAGCCGTGTCTTCCGCGGGGACACGGCAAACACCAACGATGATGCCTGTCCCCCACTCGCAGCAAATCAGCGGCCCGGGATGTGCCATTTCTTTCCGCGCTTGCGCCGCGACAACGTGGTGGTCACCTACAGCGCGACTGGCTTGAGCTATCAGACCCGGCTGGGCGGACCGGTGCCGACAATCACCGTAAGTCTTCAAAACGTGACCTTTCAGTTCTTCTTTCTGCAAGGGCTGATGGGCTTTGCGAACGTCACCATGCCGTCCATGCTAAGCACGGTTACGGGCGAAGACCTGAAGAGCACATCACCATGAACGCTATCAACACCAAGGTTCTCCCAACCAAACGAAAGCAGGTCGCCCTGTTCTCGTCGGATTCGCAGTTCAAGCATGACGTGGCGACGCGGCTCGATGCGCTGGCGATCTATGACGTCCGGATTTCCGAAACGGATGACTTTCTCAAAGGCCCGACCCCCGACACGCGGCCGGGCATCGTAATCCTCGACCTTGCCAATGGCGATCTGCTTGGCAAGCCCGGCATTGTCGAGGGGCGCGCCCTGTGGGCGGCCGTGCCGCTGATTGCGGTTTCAGACGAGCTGACCTCCGAACAGACGCGCATCCTGGTGCGCATGAACGCCTCGGACTGGCTGCACAAACCACTCGATGCCAAGGAGCTTCTGAATGCGGTCACCTTTCACGACACCGGCAACCAGGGCACCAAGAGCCGCATCATCACCTTCATCAGCGCTAGCGGCGGCGCCGGCGCCACGACGCTCGCTTTGTCGGCCGCGGACTTCCTGGCCTCGAAATCCGCCGAACGTGCAGCTTCGACCTGCCTCGTCGACCTCGACTTCCAAAGCGCCAATTGTGGCGCCTATCTCAACCTCTTCAACCAGTTCGACCTTGCCGGCATCATCGGCCAGCCGGATAGGCTCGATGTCGAACTGATGGACGTTATCAAGCTCTCGCGCCCGTCCGGCCTGACGCTGTACGCCTTCGAAAGGCCGCAACTGCCATTCGAGCCGCAGGGCGCGGATTTCGTGTTCCGGCTGCTGGACCTCGTCGCTTATCGCTTCGATGACATCGTCATCGACCTGCCCAACATCGAAACTCCCTGGCAGAATCCTGTGCTTTCCACGAGCGACGCGATCTTCATCGTGTTCGAGCTCAACGTCGCCTCGCTGCGGCAGGGCAAGCGGCTCTACAAGAAGATCCGCGATTTGCGCGGCAATTCCGTGAACATCACGCTGGTCGCCAACAAGCACAGACGCAAATGGTTCGGCAACCACTTTTCGCGCAGCGAACTCGAAAAGATATTCAAGGCACCGCACATCAAATCGGTTGCCTTGGACAATGCGCTGCTGACCGATGCGCTGAACCGAGCCATCATGCCTTCCGAGGTGGACGGGCGGGCACGCTTCAACAAGGATCTGAAGCGGATGTTCAAAGAGCGGCTCGATGACATTGCCCGGTAAATATCGCTTCGTTCCAACGCTTGCGGGCGCCTGCATCATGGGCCTGGCATTGGGGGCCTCGGCCTGGGACTGCGCCCCTGCCCGCTCCGCGCTATCGGACCAGCCGCCGCTGCCAGCCATGGGCCCCAGCCTGCGCAAGTTCGTTGTTTTCCAAACCGCGGAACAGCCGGGCACGATCATTATCCGCAAGCAGGAGAAGGCGCTCTATCTTGTGACCCGAGAGGGTGAGGCGCTACGCTACCAGATCAGCGTCGGGCGTGACGGATTTGGCTGGACCGGCACCGTTGAAGTGGGGGCGAAAACCGAATGGCCGGAATGGCGCCCACCGAGAGAAATGCGCGCGCGCCAACCGGAGCTGCCGGAGATGGTGCCGGCCGGCCCCTACAATCCGCTCGGCGCACGGGCGCTCTACTTATCCCGAGACGGGCACGACACGCTTTATCGCATACACGGCACCAACGACCCTTCAGGCGTTGGCTTCGACGGCACATCGGGATGCTTTCGTCTTACCAACACCGATGTGATCGATCTTTTCAGGCGCGTCTCGGTCGGTGCAAAGGTGGTGGTCCAATGACGATGATTAGCGACCCGGACATGCCGGCGATCGACGTTGGGCCGGCGACCCAACCTATAGAGCAAGCTGTCGCTGGGAAACCGAGCAATGCCAGGATGATCGGCGTTGTCGCTGCAGGCGCCTTGCTGATCACAGCCGCAAATTTAACAGCCGCGGTCTATCTCTTCCGCGGCATCAACGATCTGCGCTCTGTCGAAGGGAGGCTGGAACAGCTCGGATCGTTCGAGCAACGGATTGCGGCCCGGCTCGACACCGTCAATAACGGCTTTCAAAGCCGGTTCGAAAAACTGGACAATCAACTGCAGGGTAGCTTCAGCCAGATCAACGGCAGCATTGCCCGGATTGAACAGAACTTACCGCTGGTCCACGACGACGTTTCTAGCGTGGCGGAGCCTCTTGTGGAGACGAGCAGCGCCACGGCGGAGCCGCTCAGCGATCTCGATGGTGAAGAAGCGACCGAACGCAGTATCGGCGAAGCACCACGCCCGCCCAAAAGGAGGAGCGCAGCACCGGTGCCTCCTGCCCCAAGCTCCTCCTACCGGCGCATAGAGCAGCCTGACGGCAAGGTGTATTATCGCAAGATCGATTAGAGCGGGATACGGGAGCGTAGGGAATGCTTGCCAGAGAAGATCGTCCGCCGCTTTTGGCGTCGCGCGTGTCGCGACAGACGAATCGACGCTCGAAAGGGAGGCAAGACTTATTCGGTCATCCGGGGCATGATGTGCTCAGTCGACATCGAGACGGGTCGCAATGCGACTCTGAGTTACCTTTTGAAGCCGATCATCAAGGCGTCAGGAGATCATGAGTGAGCGCTATCGCCACCTCTCCCACCAATCGTGATCGGCTGCTTCTAACGATCACGAAAGAGGATTTCGGGCTGGAATTCCGGGTGGTCGCGCGTGGCGGCATACGCCGCGGCATCCGTCTGGAAAAGGCTTTCTGGATATCTCTGAAGCAGATGGCTGAAAGTAGGAAATGCACTATCGGCATGCTGATCGAGGAGATCGCCGAAAGTGCGACCAACACTGGTAACCTGACATCGGCGATACGGGTGGCTTGCATGAACGGGCTCGCCGATGAAAACATTGTCCTGCGGAAGCTTACATCGATCAGGACGATCAATGCCATATTGCTTGCCTGCCCCTCGCCCGCTTTTGCCTTGGCGTCATCGAAGAAGATCCTGACGTTCAATGCTTCGTTCCAGCAATTGGTCAAGCGTCAGTTGCCGATCGGAGCAAACAATGATGCACGACTAAATCTCAAGCTGGCGCTGGATCTTAATGTCGCCGACATCTTTGCCCAACTCGACGCCGGCGAAATACCGATCGCCAGCGGCTTTGTAATCGGGGCCGGCGAACGTCGGTATCGAGGTCAATTGAATATAGTACGGGCGCCCGTACCCGAACCGGAGTTGCTGATGGCGTTCGTCAACGGTTAGAGCTGCGGCCTCAGGGGAGCGAGGCTCAATCCGGGCTGAAGATGCTTCGTGTCATTTCGGGCCAATAGGAACTGTCTGCGCGCCTTCGCTTGGACCCGACCGCTATGGCCAGCTCGACGGCCCACGCCGCAGGAGCCGATTCTACCATCGCCAATCAACCGAATTCATTACAATGAAGGGCGACAACCTCGAAGAGAGAGGGCATGACGACGTACTGACGCCAGAGAAGGCTTGGCGAGCGGAAAAGCGGAATTGGATCCGAAGCGGGCTGATCGCCGCGCGAATCCGCGGGGAAAGCTGCGTCCAAGAAGAAATTTCGCAGGATCGAACACATGTGTTGGCTGGAAAATAAAAAGCTTATCCGCTCCGCGAAGCTCATTGCCGAGGCTGAGCATGCCGAACGTACCGAAAAGACAGCAAGACTGAGATCGCTTCGGATGGCAGCTCAAAGCGACCTGAAGGTTCCGTTCGTTGAGGAACTCGATTGCTCTTTACTTGTCGCCGCACTGACTAGAGGCGAATTATCGGCTGAACCTTCCGACGGCCTGAATGATCGCATTGGCAGGGGCCGAGCAAGGACAGCGGGCAAAAACCAGTATTCCTCCGCGCTCGCCAATTCGAATTAGCGAGTGTTCCCTCGTCCGATGATTCAGAAGGCGATCTTGACACCCGGCTTGCCGCAGACAGTGGAACTGTCTTGAGACCACTTGCCGCGAATTTCACTGCTGAGCGTGGTCGATTGAGCGTTGAACCCAGACGACATTGCGACATTGCGACGAGAAGTCTGCGTCTTCAAACTCACTCTCTCTGCCCTCAACGCTTGCCGTGTTGGAATAGCCTAAGCGCTCCTGGATATCCGCTCGCGCATACGGGCTGATCATCATACCGTCACCGAACAGAAAATCGGCGCAAACTCCAGGTTCGAACTTGACTGCGCCAAACGACAAACGGCTCTTTCGATACGAGACCTGAGCCCGTCAACAGCGCAGCCTTGGCAAGTTATTGGCTACCCTGCAGACGGGCCATTGGGTCCCATTTCCATCATCGATGCCGCAGCTTTGATGTTCGCTGCACCTTGGGTTCGCACGCCTACAAGTTCGGTCTCCATGCTGTTCTCCATTGGCCGCCAGTCTCTGGAGGATTAGCTGTCGTGGCCTACTTCATAGTCGCTGCCGATAATTAGTCTAGAAGCTGTGTGGCAAGGTACTTGCGTTCGTGGGATCGAGTGTCATCATCCCTCATGACCAAGGATGAAGCGGAACAGGCCGTTCGCTATTTCTGTACGAAATGGGCTGAGGAGCGCGGACTTCCTCATGCGCCTGAGAATCCAAATTTTTCCGACTTCTTTTCCTGGCTTGAGCAGAAGTCTCCTGGCCACCTGAAATTCCGGAGTAGCACTCCAGTGCGCGATGACGTGGAGCGATGGTTTGTCGATGAATTCAAGCAGGGCTGGCGCTATTAATTTTAGCGGTCTTCCTTACGGTGACCTGCCACTGAATTTTCATCCGGCTGCAGTTAGAGCCTCGGCGGGTTTTACGCCGTATGGCGCGGGTTGAGCAACGGGTGATCGGCGGAGCTGGTCGGGGTTGCGCAGCCGATCGTCCGTTGCGGTGAGATTGGCGGCATAAGCCG